>CAYQDP010000115.1:0-7955 GCA_964416235.1 uncultured Flavobacteriaceae bacterium
TGATCCCGGACTTAAAGCCACAAGATATTTGCCGGAAATTGAATTAGACAAATAATCACCGATATTTACATTACCCGCCGGGGTAATTCCCTGGGCCTGCATGGCTGCCTTTTCTTCTTCAGATAATTTTTCTCCAACATTTAACCGTATAACCGATATTGTTCCCTGAATTGGTTTATCATTACCATAAACCGTTCCTTTTAACATTGCAATAATCGGTTTCTCGCCCAAAATACCAGGTGTAACCATATAAATATCCTGCTTTCCTTTTCCCCCTGCCCCACCTCTATCCGATGAAAAGAAGCCCTTATCACCTTTTGCATTAATTACGTAATAGCGATCATCCTCTGTAGTGTTTAAGGGAATACCCATGTTACGAGGCTCTAACCAATCCCCATCCTTCTGCACAGAAAACATAATGTCATAACCACCAATACTGGAATGACCTTTTGAACTAAAAAACAAGGTGATGCCATCAGGATGTATGAAGGGGGCATCTTCATCAAATGGAGTGTTGATTTTTGGACCCATATTGATCGCGGGACCCCATTCACCATTCACTTTTTCCGATACATAAATATCTCTACCGCCTAATCCACCTTTACGCTCTGATGCAAAATATAAAAAACGTTCATCGGCCGACATTGAACAACTTCCTTCCCAGG
Organism: uncultured Flavobacteriaceae bacterium; assembly: GCA_964416235.1. Lineage (GTDB taxonomy): Bacteria > Bacteroidota > Bacteroidia > B-17B0 > Aurantibacillaceae > JAHEYG01. The sequence goes on from CAYQDP010000115.1 coordinate 666, forward strand.
CCTCTGAATTAATGTTTTTATTTAGTTTTTCGGGCTTAGACCATTCTGTACCATTTAAAACACTCATATACAAATCGCCCAAATCGTTGTTACTTGCAAATGAAAACATTTTTGTTCCATCAGGTGATATCGCAATTGCTGCATCATTACCATTGGTATTAACAGAAGTTACTGGTGTTGGCTCACTCCATAAAGAATCGTTCGATTTAACGCTCATAAATACATCTTCACGATATTCTCCATTCGGATCGGGCTTAAGCTCTTCATTTAATTTCCCACCCATACTTTTACTTCCAGCGTAAGTAAAAATCATCATCGATTCATCTGCCGTAATTACAGGTACACCTTCAACTTCATCTGAGTTTATTGGCTGGCCAATATTGATGATTTCGGCCTGAATTTTCTTGTCAATTAACTCTATCCCGTTATTACAATTCTTGATTACATTCTTAGCATCCTCAATGAAAAATTTATCCTCATCCTTTACTTTTGATCCAACCGAAGCTAAATAGGTTTCTAAAGTTTTTATGGCGTCTTGAAATCTATAGTTAACGTGATAAGCCTTTCCTAAATAATAATCTATATCTTTTAAATCCTTTGCCTTTCCGGTTTTTTTCATGTCCTCGAAAATGTCAATCGCACGTGATTTTTTCTCGGGATAGAACAAACAACAATAACCCAGTTTGAATTTATAATCAAACTCCTTTGGATTTTTGGCATTCAGCTTGTCGTATAATTCGTAAGCCTTTTTATAATCCTTATTACTAAAAAAGTAAAAGGCTTCTTCCTCAATTTCTTTGCTCGATTGCGCCTTAAGAAAAAAAGCACACATCATAACAAATAAGAATGAGAGCAAATAACGCCCGTTTTGCATAAATTTAGATTTTAACACGTTAGCTAAAGGTCTGTTTAAAAACAACGTACATTTTAGACTACCTCAATAACTTATTAAAAGCCTACTGTTAAAAATACCACCCTTTAAAGTATTTTATTTATTTTGAAGGAATTTTAATGTCCAACCTACTCATTTCATATCTGATTGCTGCTCCGGACTTGGCGTATTTGTCGGTGATATTACTATTGCTTATAGGCTGCGCATACTTATTGTATCGGCTTAAAAAAACTAACATTACGCAAAAACCGGAGTCTGAAAAAATTGTAGCAGAGGAAAAACTTAAACAACATAATAGTGACCTAATAGTAATTAACCGCGTAAAAGAAATCATTTTAACCTCCAATGAAACTTCTAACATGTATGTTAAAATACTTTTATTGTTGGGTGCCAATTCAGATAAAACAAATTTCTTCAGTATTAACATCTTTGATAAGTTTTTATCACAATTACATATCTATTCGCTCAACACAAACGATCAATCCGTGCAAAGCATTCAGCATTCAATTCCTTCTGATTCCATCCAGCATTTAAAAAAAATTTCTATCCCTATCATAAATTTTAAAACTCATACTAACGAAGCGCAACTTTTTAAATCGATGCATCAACCGGTTGACATGTATCAGTGTTCGATTATTTCAGCCATAGAAAGTTCAAACAAAACGTATGGCTTTGTGGGTTTCTATTCAAAAACTGAAGGCGCTTATCAGGAAGACCACGTGATCATGGTTAAGGATATTTGTACAAGTTTGAGCAGTTTCTTTGTGCAGTACGACCAGCGTCAAACCATTAACGATTATTCGAAACAACTTGAAATTTTAAATGCCTCAAAAACAAAACTAATATCTTACAATAATCTTAACGATGTTTACAATGGCATTATTGATTTACTGTATCAGGAAATTAAAAATGTTTTCCGCGTGAGCATTTTAGTACACGACCTTGATAAAAAAATCGGAAACCTTATATATAAAGACAACAAATCACCCGCCATTTCAAGTAAGATTATTAACACTACAAACGTTCCCACAATTCCTCCGCATCTTCAAGGTGAAATTTTCGAAAAACAAGATTTGGATAACGACACTCAACTTTCTGACGAAGATAAACATTGGCATGACCGTGGTATTAAATCGATAATCAGTTTACCGATAATGATTGGTGATAAATTATATGCATCCGTTAATTTATTATCTACACAACCACACAACTTTACCGAGCAGCAAAAAGCACTCATAAAAGAAATTAATGAGTCGGCTGCTGTTGTTATAGAGCAATTGATGTTTAAAGAAATTATCTCTACAAAAAACAAAGACATTTCTGATAATATTAATTACGCTAAACGTATTCAAAACGCATTAATGCCTGCTGAAGATTATCTGAATAAACTTCTGCCTGAATCATTTTTGATTTTTAGTCAGCGCGATTCGTTAGGTGGAGATTTTTATTGGTATGATCAGTTAGGAGACAATATTTTTATGGCGGTTGGTGATTGTACCGGACATGGCGTGTCGGGTTCTTTGCTCACTATTCTCGCAAGCGATTATTTAAAACAAGCGATTGAAGTAAGGAAATTTACCGATCCCGGCTTAGTTCTTGAACATTTGCGTGACGCTATGCACGCCACTTTAAATAAATATAATTCCGGGGATGAAATCATGGACGGTCTTGATATTTCATTAGGCGTTTATAATATCAAAACCAAAACCTTTATGTATGCCTCAGCCATGCAATATTTTTATTTAGTTCGCGATAATGAATTAATGGAATACAAAGGTAACCGTAAACCAATTGGAGGTTCAGCGGCAATGGAGAATAGTTATTTCTTCACCACACATTTATTTCAATTGCAAGAAGGAGATATGGTGTATTTTACCACTGATGGCTACATCGACCAATTACAACAGTCAACAGAAAAACGATTCGGAAAAACTAGATTTAAACAATTATTACTTTTAATCAGCGACCTCCCAACCAATGAACAAAAGAAAAATCTTACCAATCAGCATTTAAAATGGAAAGGTAACCTACCACAAACTGACGATATCTGTTTATTAGGTTTTAGAGTTTAATTTAACACCGCCTTAAAAGTAAACACGTCACCGTTACTTTTTACTTTCATAAAGTAAATTCCGCGACTCCATTCTGTTGTGTTTAGCGAAAACGAATTTTTTCTTTCTGCTTTTAATACCAATTTTCCTGTTGCATCAAACACTTCAAGGTTTACAAGTGCATTGTCTTTAACATCGAAGCTTAAAGTGTTGGTTGCAGGATTAGGATACATTCTCACAAAATTAACTTCATTCTTATTTTCATAAATCCCTGAGAAAATTGCATCATACTTAATTTGTGCATTGCCTGCGCTTGTTTGCAAATCATTTAAATCATCTCCTGCAATCAAAGCAAACGCAACGGTAACGCTTTGCGCAGGTGCTAAAGAATGCGGGCCACTACTCATCACATTAATTACATCATTGCCCGTACTTGCTCCACCTGCGGTTAAACGATTTGTTTTTAAAGTTTTGTACTTAACATCTGTAGGGTATCCGGAAGAATAAATGTCGAACCCACCGCCACCGCCTGCAATATTATCAATGGCGTGAAATACAGGGGCACCGGTTGAAGTCAATAATTTTATTCCCGCATATTTTCCTGCCGCATTTGTACACCATGAATATCCCATTTTATTAGTTACATCATACGCCGATTTATTATTAGCAAAAGTTGTTGCGTCAATATCCCAATCGGCACAAATACCCGCAAACAAATTATTGTAGCTAACTGCGCTTGTATTTTTTATAACATATTCCCAAATCACAAATTTCTTGTTTGGTGTTGCGCTCCATGCATAATTACGTTGCTCTACTTCAACTCCAATTGGAGTAGATGAAACATTATCGTTGAATTTTGCATAAGTATCGAAATCGCTTTTCGTTCCTGTAGTAACTCTTGAAATTGTATTCATTACATTAAAATCTGTATCGCTGCTCGCAGAAGTACCTCTCACCACATCTGAAACTTTTGTTGAATCAACACCAATCAATAATCCGGCATCCCATAATAAATTAGTACCCTGATAAATAAATCCTAAGCCTTGGGATTGATTATCCTGATTGTAACCGATTTTTCCTTTGCTGGTTGCAGTTGTGCCAACATCATTAATGTAAATATTTAAATAGTCGGCGTTCGCATAAACTGTAAAGAATTGAGATGCTGTATAACTTCCATCTTTCATGTCTAATCTAAAAGTGATTGGAGCGTTAGAAGCAAACGTTCCGGATAAAACAAATTTATACGGTGTGTTGGTGTTACTGATTGAGGCCAATGTGTTGATTACGCCAAGAGTTTGCACATCATTAATAGCTGTTGCTTGCGCAGATAATGATACTAACGTAGCGCCCAGTGCGGCAGTAGGCGCCAAATAATTTGTAAACAAACCTCCAATGGATAAAGTATCTCCCCCAATGTAAAACTCATCATTTTTATCGGTTACCTGAATGTTTTGAAACAACACTGAAGGAGCAGCAGGATCACTCAATGCCCTGAATAAATTAACGCGACCTGTTCCAAGTTTATTTAATCGGCTACTGTTGATTGGTAGAGAATAAATATTATCCGCTGTTATTTTCAATCTTTCTCCTGCCTGCATTGCAGTATAAGCAGGAAAATAGGAACGAACCAGTGCTGCAGCCCCTGCTACGACAGGTGAAGCCATGGATGTTCCGGTTTGAGAACTGTAACCGTTACTTGTCCACGTAGAATTAATGTTTGTTCCCGGTGCGCATATATCAATGAAGTAACCATAGTTGGAACTCACATTAACAACATCGTTTGCTTGTGTGTTAGCAACCGCAAGAACGTAATCATACGCAGCAGGATAAAATAATTGATCAGCTCCATTATTTCCGGCAGCCGCTACAACTAAAGCATCTTTATTAATTGTTGCATAGGTACAAATATCTTGTCCGTACTGTCCACCACCCGGACCACCCCAAGAGCAATTGATAACTTTGCAACCATGATCGGCTGCATATTTTATGCCTTCATAAGCCGATACTAAATTTCCTGCGCCGTCAGCAATTTTTACAGGTAAGAATTTACAATTAAAACCAATACCTGCGACCCCTACTGCATTATCAGTTGCTGCCCCTGCGATTCCTGATACGTGAACACCATGGGGATTTCCTTGCCACGTTGGATCATTGTCGTTCATCCCAACATCCCATCCTCTGAAATTATCTACGTAAGTGTCGCCATCATTATCAATCATATCAATCGGATCATTGTAATTGTATTTGATGTTAGATTGTAAATCGGAATGCGTTAACTCTGCGCCTGTATCAGTAATACCAATCACAACATTGGTATCGCCTTTACTTAAATTCCATGCATTGTAAGCATTAATACGATTAATATGATACTGCTGAGAAACCGTAGCCTGCGGATCGTTAGGATTATAAGCTAACTTTGGAATAAAGTGCGGCTCGGCATATTCAAGAACGTTTGAGGCAAGTAAAGTATTGATTGCTTTTTGAAGAGATATGATAGAAGAAAACTTACATTCATAAATCAACGACAAATCTGCCATTTCAATACCATCCTTATTATAAAGACTTCTTGGAGGTTGTTCGCCTTTAAATTTTTTTGCATTTGCGGTTACTCCTATTGCGTTAAAACTTTTTTGAAGCGATGCTAAATTCACACTCGTTTCCGTACAAAAATTACGGAATGCAGGTTTTACCTTAAAGATAATTGTGTTGGGCATGTAATCTGCAGTTGAAACGTTCGCAGGAAGCTGATAGTTATTTTGAGCAGTTAGCGAAAATGCTAAGCCTATAAAAAGCACGACAAGTTTTTTCATCCTAAAAAAATTAATCTACTAAAGATAAAGAAAAGATAAGCTAAATGCAATTACCATTTGCATTTGCAGGAAGGCGACATGTGAACAGTAGTGTTAGGCATTAACTCCTGAATATAACGTTGCTGTTCGTCTGTAAATAAAATATTCCTTAAATCAAGCACCTTTAAATTTTTTAGTTTACCCATTGTAGCAGGCAACTCGTTTAAGTTATTACTCCATAAATCAGCAATCTCAAGTTTTTCCATATCGCCGAATTGCGGAGGTAATAAAACTAATTCGTTTTGATTGAGATTTATGTATTTCAAGTTTTTTAATTGACCAATATCGGGTGCAACACGATCTAATCCGGTTTTACTAACGGCTAAATATTGTAATTGGGTTAGCTCTCCGATGCCTTCCGGAATTTCACGAATATTGTTTTTGCTTAAGTCGAGGTATTGAAGATTTTTAAGTTTGAAAATTTGCTCAGGAAACTTTTTAAGTTTTTGTTTACGCAAAACCAACTTAATGATTTTATCGGGATGTTTTAGAGCTGAATCTAAACTGGTACATTCATCGGCATGTGCCAACTCTAACGAATCTAACAATTGTGCCTTGCCATTAAAAGCAAAGAACAAAATCGCAAAAAACAAAATTATCCGATTTGTTGTATTAATTGCTTGCATATAGTTTCGTCTGATTTAATTTTATTTTTTAGTTCTTCGATGGAGTTAAATTTTTCCTCGTCTCGAATACGCTCAATTAATTTAACATCAATTTCCTTGCCATAAATGTCTTTATCAAAGTTAAAAATATTTACTTCTAACTTCAATTTATTATCTGAATCGGTGGTAGGATTAAAGCCAATGTTCATCATTCCGTAATAATCGCCTCCATTTACCTCTACCCTTGTTAAATAAACACCTGTTTTAGGAATCAATTTCTCTTTGTCAAACAGTTGAATGTTGGCTGTAGGATATCCAATGGTTCTTCCAAGTTTTTTACCTTCCACTACTTTTCCTTGCAAAGGATAAAAATAGCCTAAATATTTCGTTGCTTCCTTAATACTGCCGTCAAATAGGGCTTTACGGATTTTTGTGGAGCTAATATTAATGTCGTCAATTTCCTGAGCAGGAATTTCTTCAACTGTGTAATTATATTTAGTAGCCTGTTCCTTAAAGGTTTGAAGATTACCTTCCCGATTTTTCCCAAATTTATGATCGTAACCAATAACCAGTTTTTTTACATGAAGTTTTTTAACAAGAATCTCCGAAATGAAATCAAGTGGTTCAATTTGAGAGAACTCCAAAGAAAAAGGAAACTCGATTACTATATCAGTTCCCAGACTTTCAATTAACTTCAACTTTTCCGCTCGGGAGGTAAGCATCTGTAAATCCGTTTGTTCAGGAAATAGAACCTTACGGGGATGCGGATTGAAAGTAAAAACGATGGTCTTCTGATTTTGCTCAGTTTTTAACTCATTAAGTCGGGTTAAAATGCGTTGATGCCCAAAATGAACGCCATCAAAAGTACCGATGGTAACTATCCCTTCTCCTCT
>CAYQDP010000116.1:0-7923 GCA_964416235.1 uncultured Flavobacteriaceae bacterium
CACGTCCCGAAACAGTACATTCTAAAAAGGACCCATATTTAAAAACTGAATACATTGTAAAAGATAAAGGGATTGTTTTAAGCAAGGGTAATGCCATTGGCTCCGGTATTGCTTCAGGCAAAGCACGTATCATTATGTCGAGTGCCGATGCAGATAAATTGCAAGAGGGTGAAGTGCTTGTGACGGATATTACGAATCCGGATTGGGATCCTATTCTTAAAAAGGCAGCGGCAATTATCACCAATAAAGGAGGAAGAACCTCCCATGCAGCCATTGTGGCGCGCGAAGTAGGTGCGGTGGCTGTAGTTGGAACAGGTGATGCTACCGAAAAAATTAAGGATGGAATGATTGTGACCGTTAGTTGCGCACAGGGAAAAACAGGTTTTGTATACGAAGGAAAATTAAACTGGACTGAGCAAAATCTGGATTTTAAAAACATGACCATGCCAGAAACGCAGCCAATGATGATATTAGGTGATCCTGAGAAAGCCTATGGATATTCGTTTTATCCAAACAAGGGAATTGGACTTATGCGTTTGGAGTTTATAATCAACGGTGCCATTAAAATTCACCCGATGGCTTTGGTGAACTATCCGAATTTAAAGGATAATGAAGCCAAAAAACATATAGATGAAATTACCTATCAATACTCGGACAAAAAGGAGTATTTTATTGATAAATTATCGCAAGCTGTTGGTACGATTGCCGCAGCGTTTTATCCCAAGGATGTGATTGTGCGAATGAGCGATTTCAAAACCAACGAATATGCGAATTTGATTGGTGGAAAAGAATTTGAGCCGGAAGAGGAAAACCCTATGATTGGTTTCAGAGGGGCTTCGCGTTATTATAACGAGCGTTACCGCGAAGGTTTTAAATTAGAGTGCGAAGCCATGAAACGGGTACGAAATGAAATGGGCTTGACCAATGTGAAATTGATGATTCCGTTTTGCAGAACGGTTGAAGAAGGAAAGAAAGTTGTGGAATTGATGGATTCTTATGGTTTAAAACGCGGCGATAATGGATTGGAAGTTTATGTGATGGCTGAAATTCCAAGTAATGTTATTCTGGCAAAGGAATTCTCAGAAGTGTTCGATGGATTTTCTATTGGCTCCAACGATTTAACCCAGTTAACTCTTGGCTTAGACAGAGATTCTGCCATTGTGAGTGATTTGTTTGATGAGAATAATAAAGCGGTAAAAACCATGATTGCCACTGTTATTAAATCTGCTAAGGAAAATGGCGCAAAAATTGGATTATGCGGACAAGCGCCAAGTGATTATCCGGAGTTTGCACAATTTTTAGTGGAGCAGGGCATCAACAGCATTTCATATAATCCGGATGCGCTCTTGAAAGGCATAGAAAATATGGTAAAGGCCGAGGAGAAACTAAAGGCAAAGCTTTAATCCATTTAGAATCTGACTAAGCGCCTGAGAATTATTTTATTAATAATTCGTTAATATCTTGTTTTTCCTAACCGCCACAATCGCTATATCTTTACGCAATTTGTTTTTTTGTTACTAAAAACGTTTGATAAGATATGCCAAAAGATAGCTCAATAAAGTCAGTTTTAATTATAGGTTCCGGTCCGATTATTATCGGACAAGCTTGTGAATTTGATTATTCCGGTTCTCAAGCCGCTAAAAGTTTACGTGAAGAAGGAATTGAAGTGTCGCTTATCAATAGTAATCCGGCGACTATCATGACAGACAAAGTAACTGCTGATCATGTTTACTTGTGGCCGTTAGAAGTAAAATCTATCGTTAAGATTTTAGAAGAACGCAAAATTGACGCTGTACTTCCAACTATGGGCGGACAAACTGCTTTGAATCTCGCGTTGAAGTGTGATGATATGGGGATTTGGAAGAAGTATGGTGTAAAGATGATTGGTGTGGATATTGATGCTATTAAAGTCACTGAAGACCGAGATTTAGTCCGTGCACGCATGGAAGAAATCGGAGTGGGCATGGCACCAAGTAAAATTGCAAAAAGTTTCTTAGAGGGTAAATCCATAGCACAGGAGTTTGGTTTTCCATTGGTAATTCGTCCTTCATTTACTTTAGGAGGAAGCGGTGGATCTGTTGTATACGAAAAGGAAAATTTTGATACACTATTAAACCGCGGTTTACAAACTTCACCTATTCATGAAGTATTGATTGATAAAGCGGTTTTGGGTTGGAAGGAATATGAGTTAGAATTGTTACGCGATAAAAACGATAACGTTGCTATAATCTGTTCCATTGAAAATTTTGATCCGATGGGCGTGCATACAGGCGACAGTATCACCGTTGCGCCGGCTATGACTTTAAGTGATAGTACATATCAAAAGATGCGTACGATGGCTATCAAAATGATGCGCAGTATCGGAAATTTCGCCGGAGGATGTAATGTGCAGTTTGCGGTAAGTAATGATGAAAAAGAAGAAATCATCGCGATTGAAATTAATCCACGTGTATCTCGTTCATCTGCGCTAGCAAGTAAAGCTACCGGTTATCCAATTGCGCGTATTGCTTCTAAATTGGCTATTGGTTATCATTTGGATGAATTGATTAATCAAATTACAAAATCGACTTCGGCATATTTCGAGCCAACTTTGGATTACGTAATCGTAAAAATCCCTCGTTGGAACTTTGATAAATTTAAGGGCACCAACCGTGAGTTAGGTTTCCAGATGAAATCGGTAGGTGAGGTAATGGCCATTGGAAGAAGTTTCCAGGAAGCCTTGCAAAAAGCATGTCAGAGTTTAGAGATTAAGCGTAATGGTTTGGGAGCAGATGGAAAAGAAAACACGAATCAGGCAGAATTACTAAAAGGGTTAGAGCGTCCAAGTTGGAATCGTTTGTTTATGATTTATGATGCCATGAAATTAGGCATCTCCATCAAAACCATTCAGAAGCTGACTCAGATTGATATGTGGTTCCTTGAGCAAATCGAACAAATGATTGCCATGGAGAAAGAGATTGAGAAACATAATCTTTCTAGTCTTCCAAAAGATTTATTGTACGAAGCAAAACAAAAAGGATATGCCGATCGTCAGATAGCGCATTTGTTGCGTTGCCTTGAAAGTGAAGTTTATAAAAAGAGAAATGAATTCGGCATTAAGCGTGTATATAAATTAGTAGATACCTGTGCTGCCGAGTTTGAAGCAAAAACACCTTACTACTATTCAACTTTTGAAGATGAAAATGAAAGTGTTCGCAGTGAGAGAAAGAAAGTAGTGATTTTAGGAAGCGGGCCAAATCGTATCGGACAAGGTATCGAATTTGATTACAGTTGTGTGCATGGCGTATTGGCGGCTAAAGAATGCGGTTATGAAACGATTATGATTAACTGTAATCCGGAGACCGTTAGTACCGATTTCAGTACTGCAGATAAATTATATTTTGAACCGGTATTTTGGGAGCATATTTACGACATCATTCAGCACGAAAAACCGGAAGGTGTAATTGTGCAATTAGGCGGACAAACCGCATTAAAGCTCGCAGAGAAATTAGATAAATACGGAATTAAAATCATCGGTACCGATTTCAAATCTTTGGATTTGGCCGAAGACAGAGGAAGCTTCTCTACTTTATTAAAAGAGAATAATATTCCATATCCTAAATTTGGTGTAATCACTGATGCGGAGGAAGCAATTAATCTCTCTAAGGAATTAGGTTTCCCATTGTTGGTTCGTCCGAGCTACGTGTTAGGCGGACAAAGCATGAAGATTGTAATTAATGAAGAAGAGTTGGAACAACATGTTGTGAAGTTGTTGAACGATTTACCTGATAATAAGGTTTTATTGGACCACTTCCTCGACGGAGCAATTGAAGCGGAAGCGGATGCTATTTGCGACGGTAAAGATGTTTACATCATCGGCATCATGGAGCATATTGAACCGGCAGGTATTCACTCCGGAGATTCTTATGCTGTATTACCAACTTTTGATTTAAGTGAGAATGTAATTAAGCAAATTGAACAACACACAAAAACCATCGCTTTAGCTTTAAATACAGTTGGTTTAATTAACATTCAGTTTGCGGTGAAAGATGAAATCGTTTATATCATTGAAGCGAATCCACGTGCAAGCCGTACAGTGCCGTTTATTGCTAAAGCTTACGATGAGCCATATGTGAATTACGCAACAAAAGTGATGTTACGGGATAAGATGGTGAAAGACTTTAAATTTAATCCTCGTAAAAAAGGATATGCGATAAAGATACCAGTATTCAGCTATGAAAAATTCCCTGATATTCAGAAGGAGTTAGGTCCTGAAATGAAGAGTACGGGCGAAGCGATTTATTTCATCGATGATTTATACGATGAATATTTTCAGAACATTTACAGCGAGAGAAATCTGTATTTAAGTAAGTAAAAGAAACCCCGGCTTTCGGGTCGGGGTAATTTCCAAAGTTTGGTTTAACCAAACACTTCATATAGTCCGTAAAATATAACGAGTAATCCAACGCTTGTAAAACCGTACATCACGTAGGCAAAGGAAGTGTTAGCGTAAAAATTGGAAATCGTTAGTAGAAAACCAATCAATAATAAAATCGATCCAACTAAGATGATCATTCCTCCTTTTTGGCGTTTTTGTGCATAGTGTATCAGCTTTACTTCCTTTACAATTTCCGCTGCTTCCAGATCATCACAACCTTCTTTAATTAAGTCATCATGAATGTCGGAGAAGGTTTTGTGTTGTTGTACCCAAATAATAGCTTTGTGATGCAATTCCTCGTATTTTTCTTCGTTTAGCATATAATTACTTAATAATTAGCTAAATATATTAAAATTCCGATACCCGATTTATGATTTTTCTCAGCTTCGGGTCTTAAGTAAATTTAACTATCAAAGAAGCTCAATAATTCAGATATTTGAGGAGTAGATTTAAGCCATGCGCGATTTAATTTGGACCATCATTGCAATTTGGGTTGTTTGGAAGTTAATAGATGCTTTCAGAAGTTACTCAGCAAAAAGCACTCAGGGAAGTACTGCAAATAATAACCGTACCTCGTACAATTATAATACAACTAATCAGCAGCAAAATCATTCGCCAAAAAAAGGTGAATTAAAGCCCGATGCCGGAGAGTACGTAGATTATGAAGAGGTGAAATAATTTTGAGTAAAAATTCACCGTTAATTCCTTCAAATCATTTATATTTAAACAAAATTATTAATCATTAATTCTTATATAAAATGAAAGTATCAGTTATTGGCGCAGGAAACGTAGGCGCATCATGTGCAGAGTATATTGCATTAAATCGTATTGCAAGCGAAGTAGTAATTTTAGATATCAAAGAAAATTTCGCTGAAGGTAAAGCTTTAGACTTAATGCAAACCGCAACATTAAATGGATTCAATACACGTATCAGCGGAAGTACAAACGATTATACTAAAACTGCAAACAGTGATGTAGTTGTTATCACAAGTGGTATTCCTCGTAAGCCGGGCATGACGCGTGAAGAATTAATCGGTATCAACGCGGGTATTGTAAAAACAGTAACTGAGAACGTATTAAAAAATTCACCGAATGCAATTATCATCGTTGTAAGTAATCCAATGGATACGATGACTTACTTAGCACTTAAGTCAAGCAAATTGCCTAAGCAACGTGTTATCGGTATGGGTGGAATTTTAGATAGCTCTCGCTTTAAATATTATTTATCTACAGCATTAAATGTGCCTGCTAGTGATGTGCAAGGTTATGTTGTAGGCGGACACGGTGATACAACCATGATTCCTTTAACTCGTTTAGCTACTTACAATGGAACTCCGGTTTCAAAATATATGGATGCTGAAAAATTAAAGAAAGTAGCTGCTGATACAATGGTAGGTGGCGCAACTTTAACCGGTATGTTAGGTACTTCTGCATGGTATGCTCCGGGAGCTTCTGTGGCTGCTTTAGTGGATAGCATCGTTAACGATCACAAAAAATTATATACTTGTTGCGTTGCTTTAGATGGCGAATACGGACAAAAAGATATTTGCTTAGGTGTTCCTGTTGTTATTGGTAAAAACGGTTGGGAAAAAATCGTTGACTTCAACTTAAATGATGAAGAGAAAGCAGCATTCGCTAAGAGCGCAGATGCAGTTCGTAATATGAATAATGTATTAAGCGAAATTAAAACCGCTTAATAGTATGAATAATTAATTAAATAAAGGGAAGTTAAACGCTTCCCTTTTTTATTTATAAAATAATCAATCATGAATTTAAAATCACAGCATTCAGAAGAGAAGTCTTTAAGCACCAAAAAAATATTTTCGGGAGGCGAAGGGAGTGTAGTTTCTATACAATTAAAAGCAGGTGGTCTGTTAAAAGAACATATTACAACTATACCGGCCTTATTAATTTGTATTAACGGAAGGGCTGTTTTTAAAAATGAAAAGGGAGAAGAATATAATTTATCATCCGGTGATTTCGTAAATATTGAAGCCAACGTAAAGCACTTAGTGGAAGGAATGGAGGATGCACAGCTGGTGTTGGTGAAGTAGGCAGATTGATTAAGCAGTTTTTATTGTTTTATCTGTACAATTTGTTCAATTTCTTCACTATCTATAATTTGTAGCAAGCCCTGTTTATTAATGGCATTAATTTTATAAAAGGAAACAGATTTCGTTTCCTTGTAAGTTATGGCATTTAGCATGTTAAATGAATCATAACAAGCAATCGGAGAATACAATTTGTCACGTCTAAAGAGAGATTAAAATATGGCTAAGAAAGAAACATTGTTAATGGTTCCTGACGAACTTATAATGAGTAAGATTTATTTTATTCGTGGACAAAAAGTAATGCTTGATCGTGATTTGGCGGAGCTGTATGGTGTTGAAACCAAAACATTCAATCAGGCTGTTAAAAGGAATTTAAAACGTTTTCCATCTGATTTTATGTTTACTCTTTCTGAAAAGGAATGGGAGAACTTGAGGTCACAATTTGTTACCTCAAGTTGGGGTGGTACTCGATACATACCTGGTGCTTTTACAGAACAAGGTGTTGCAATGCTTGCCAGTATACTGAATAGCGATAAGGCTATAAGTATAAATATTCAAATTGTTCGGGTGTTTACGAGAGTTCGACAAATGCTATTTGACAATACGGAATTACGACTGGCTATCGAAGAAATAAGAAAGAAGACCGATAATAATACCAAGAATATTGAACTTGTTTTTCAATATCTTGATGAATTAATCGAAAAGAAAGAAGGTCAAAAGCCACGTAAGAAAATCGGTTACAAGCTACCAAAAAAATAAAACCAAGGTTAATACTAACGAAGTGCTATCAAAAACCCAAGTAAGCTTCAATCTTTTTGAATGTTTCTTCGCCAACAATTTCGATTACTTGCTCTTTACTTTTAATGGTTCCGTTTTTTCTACTCCAGTTAAATATGGCTTTGGTTTCTTCGTAAAAAAAATATGCTCATAAAAAACAAAAAAGCTTGTTACCGCAACATTCTAAAAACTGGTACAACGAATGTTTTAAAGAATTAGCCAGGTATTTAGACTTTAAAACCCCAGAGATAAAGTATAGAACAAAACGTGGTGTAAAATTTGCCATTTATAAGAACAAAGAAAAAAGACAACATTACACAATGGCTGATCATATTACAACCCATACAATGCGAAGAACCGCCATTACAACAATGCTAAGATTAGGAATGCCGGAACAATTGGTTAGAAAAATATCCGGACATGCAGCAAACAGCAAAGAGTTTTTTAGGTATGTTGAATTTGCGCAAGGTTATATTGACGAACACACCGATAAAGTATTTGAAAAAATTACAAAAATTGACCTAAAAGAGCTTAAAATTTAACTCAAAAAACAGGCATTTTTTTACTATTTTTACATAAGATGTATGCATAACTTCCTGAATTACAAATACAATTACTATCCGTTCGGAAGTAGTACTAACGGTCGTTCATTTACCTCACAGTCATATCGTTATGGGT
>CAYQDP010000117.1:0-7836 GCA_964416235.1 uncultured Flavobacteriaceae bacterium
GTGCAGCCGACTTCGACTATGATGGTCAGGTGATGATTATTGCCGGCGCCGGTTAAGGAAAAACGCGCGTACTCACCTACCGCATCGCTCATTTAATTGACAATGGCGTTGACCCATTCAATATTCTGGCTTTAACTTTTACCAATAAAGCCGCCCGCGAAATGAAAGAACGTATCGCGAAAATTGTTGGCTCCCAAAATGCCAAAAATATCTGGATGGGTACCTTCCACTCTATCTTCGCGAAAATTTTACGCTACGAAGCAGAAAAAATCGGTTACCCCAACAACTTTACCATTTACGATACCGACGATAGCAAAAGCGTTATCAAAGAAATATTAAAACAGTTTAATCTCGACGAGAAAGTGTATAAACCTTCATTGGTTTTAAACCGCATCTCCGACGCGAAAAATAAACTCATCTCCGCACAACAATACGCCAACAATCCCATTACCCAGGCCGAAGACCAATCGAGTAACAAACCTTTACTCGGACAAATCTTTGTGGCTTACCAAAAAAGAAATTTTAAAGCCGGGGCCATGGACTTTGATGATTTGTTGTACAACACCAACGTGTTGTTGCGCGACTTTCCGGATGTGTTATTGAAATACCAGAACAAGTTCCGTTATATTTTGGTGGATGAGTATCAGGATACCAACTTCTCGCAATACGTTATCATCAAACAATTAGCCGCGCGCTTTCAGAACATTTGCGTGGTGGGTGACGATGCGCAGAGTATTTACGCCTTCCGTGGGGCCAACATTCAGAATATTTTAAATTTTGAAAAAGATTATCCGGATTTAAGAACCTTTAAGCTCGAGCAGAACTACAGAAGCACCAAAACCATTGTAGGCGCTGCCAATCATATTATCGCCAATAACAAAGAACAGTTTAAGAAAAACGTTTTTACCGAGAATGAACACGGCGAGAAAATAAAAGTGATTCGCGCCAATACCGATAACGAAGAAGGACAAAAAGTAGTGAACAGCATTTTTGAAACCAAAATGCAATTGCAGGCACACAACCACGACTTCGCTATTTTGTACAGAACCAACGCGCAATCACGTTCGTTTGAGGAAGCCTTAAGACGTTTGAATTTACCCTATAAAATTTACGGCGGAGTTTCCTTTTATCAGCGTAAAGAAATTAAAGATGCCTTAGCCTATTTCAGGTTAACCATTAATAATAACGACGATGAATCACTGCGCCGCATCATTAACTATCCGGCCAGAGGCATAGGACAAACCACCTTAGATAAAATTACCGTAGCCGCCGCGGAACACGACACCAGTATGTGGACCGTTATATCGAATTTAAAAGATTTTAATTTGGGGATTAGCGGAGGCATCGCGAGTAAGATAGGTGATTTTGTAACCGCGATTAAAAGTTATTGCTTACTGCTGCCGATTAAAGACGCCTTTGATTTAGCCAATCATATTTTAGTGAACTCAGGGCTGGTGCGTGAATTATACGCCGACAAAACGCCGGAAGGCGTGAGCCGTTATGAGAACATACAGGAATTATTAAACGGTATTAAAGATTTTACCGAGCAACCTCGTACGCCGCAGGAAGAAGAACTCAACGAAGTTACCAAATTGAGTTTGCCTAAAGACGAGAGTAATTTATTTGCAGAAACAAGCGACAACAGCATAAAAACGCTTGACGAGTTTATGCAGGAAATTACCTTAATGACCGGCACTGACGAAGCGGATGAAGATGAAGACCAGGACAAAGTAAGCTTAATGACCATACACGCCGCTAAGGGATTAGAATTTCCTTATGTGTATGTGGTGGGATTGGAAGAAAATTTATTTCCATCGCAGTTGAGTTTAAACAGCAGAAGTGATTTGGAAGAAGAGCGCCGTTTGTTTTATGTAGCCGTAACACGCGCCGAGAAAAAAGCCACTTTGAGTTATGCCCTCACCCGTTACCGTTTTGGAAACATATTGTATTGCGAGCCGAGCCGCTTTATTGAAGAGATAGACCAGCAATATGTAGAATTACCGGAGAGCAACGAAGGCCCCTCATTTGAAGAAGACACCTTTAGTGCCTTTAGAAAAAACTTTAACGACACCTCTAAGCGCGAAATAAAATTTAATAAAGGCAGCGGCACACCGAGCCCTAAGCAAACACCGCAGCAAGGCATCAACTTCCAGCCTGCAAAAAAATTAGTGAGCTTAAACTCACGCATTGTGAATACACCACCTAAGCCCATCGATACCGAATTAAACAAAAGTTTACAAAAAGGCGATGTGGTGCTGCACGAAAAATTTGGACAAGGCACCATTAGCGATATTGAAGGCAATTGGCCGGAAAGCAAAGCCACCATCCACTTCTCCCAAGCCGGAGAAAAGAAACTCCTCCTCAAATTTGCCAAGCTTATGAAGGTGTAAGTTACAACACCCTTTTCTTATTTGGCTTTTAACTGAATTTTTATATTTTTGAATAGTGCTTACAAGCATTTGTAAATATTTGTTTGTGGCGCCTATAAACTAGTTATAACTAATAGGGCGGGACATTCGTAACGACAAGACATTTATGAGAGTATTTAGCAATTTCGACAAAGCATTCATAAACAAAATATTGGCTCTTGAGGCTGCGAACGAAAAAATTCTCTTCGCACATGAGTTTTTCAAAGACTTAATTGGTGCGAATTCACAAGTATATATTACAGGACGGGCAGTTGGTTATCATTTGCAAGAGGGGGAGCAGCATTATCACAAAATTGAACTATCAGGTAAGGAAGCAGACATATCTGAAGACTACTTCAAATACACTGGTGCTTTCTACCAAGCAAATGACCTCTTTAATTACTTAACAGAAAACGGCTTTTTATTGCGACACGATGGTGCGCCAGCTTTGGGGCTTTATTTTAATATGTTATCGGAGGCCGACAAACCAGCCGAAATGACAATTGTAATTAAGCTTGACAAGCTTCTTTTGCAATTATTAGACAACCTAACATATTTCTACAGACCCACAGAAGCGTTGAGAGACTTGGCCAAAAATAAATTTCGAACTAAAGAAGAACGTAACAATAGAACTACAAGATGGATTGCAATCGGTTCAGTGGCGATCTCTCTGCTTGGTATAATTGTAAATTATTATATAAACAAAAGCAAGAATGATATCCCACCTATTCAGACTCTTTCAATTGACAGCATTAGCATAAATCAAATTTTTAAGCAGTCAAAATCATATAAAATCAATTTAGACACTAACTCTGTAAATTTCTTAGTTAATAAGTTCAATAAAAAACCTGAGGCGACCGCTGACACGATAAAAATCAAAAGAAAAACTACAATTACGGACAAAAAAAAGAATTAATCTGTGTGCGCCCTACTTAGTTATAACAGCACCTACAGGCCATTGGGCGAGAGAGGGTCATCGCCGCGCGCTATTAACAAGGTCGCTTCGCGAAATTTAATTTGCGGCGGCTAAAAAACTTGGGTATCTTTAAATAACCTTTTGTCGGTTAAGGAAGATGGTACTTCGAAAGCCCAACGGCCACTAGCCGCCAAACGTTAGGAACAAGCATTAAAATAAATTATGAGTAAAAAACAAACAGCGCTTTTTGATGATAGATTTTTAGAATCTTTTGCTGGAAAAGGAATAATTTCTGATCCCAAAATTGCAATAATTGAACTAATAGCAAACTCATGGGATGCTGCTTCAACAAAAGTTGAAATTATGTGGCCGAATGATGATGGAGAGATATTTTCAATTACAGATAATGGCCATGGAATGACAGAAACCCAATTCAATAAAAGATTTAGAACTTTAGCTTACGACAGAAATAAGGAACAAGGAAATTATGCAGAAGTTCCAGCCGATCATAAAACGCTTATAGGTAAGCGACCAACATTTGGACGAAATGGCAAAGGAAGATTATCTGGATTTGCATTTGGTGAATTCTTCCAAGTTAAAACATGGAAAGACAAAAAAGAAGTACACTATAAAGTATTTTCAGACCATACTAATATTTTGGCTTTTGAAAAGTTAGATGAAAAAGACAAAGACGGGCATGGAACTCAAATATTCGTAAATAATGCAATCAAACCTCATATAAGTTTTGATCAAATAAAAATCGAAATAGGAATGAGATTTATGACTGATCCTCATTTCGAGGTAATAATTAATGGGGAGAAAATTACTTTTCTTGATATTCCAGAAGAAAACATTGACAAAATTGAAGTCGTGATTGAAGGTATTGGTAAAATTCCAATTACTGTAATTGATGTTAAGGACACTGATAAGTCAACACAACAACATGGTATTGCTTGGCATGTAAAAAATAGACTTGTTGGTGAATGTACATGGAAAGGGAGCGGAAATGAACATTTAATTGATGGAAGAAGAATTGCTGCAAAAAGATACATTTTTATTGTACAAGCTGACTGCTTAGAAAAGGCAGTTACACCTGATTGGACTGCGTTTTTTCAAACAGAAGAAAATTATAAAAAAGTTTTTCCTGTCGTTCAAGAAAGAATTAAAGATTATATTCTTGATCTATATAAAGAAAATCGCGAGGAAACATTTAAAGAAATCGAGGAGTTGACTAAACCTATTTTAAAAAATATAGGAGTAGTAAGCAGAGAAAAGTGGGAAACATTTATTACAACAGTTCAAGAAGAGTGCCCTTCAATTTCCCAAATTGATCTTGAGAAAGTGGGAAAGCTCCTTGCAAATCTCGAACAGACAGACTCAAAATACAATTTGATTGGCTTATTGGCAAGCTCAACTCCTGAGGAACTTGAAAATCTAAATTCCGTTCTAAAGAAATGGAATATCAATTTAGCTAAGATAGTATTGGACGAAGTTGAATACAGAATGAGGCTTATTGATAAACTACAAAGTAGAGTCTTAAGTCATTTAACAGATGAAGTTCACGAATTACAACCATTATTTCATCGTGGCTTGTGGATTTTTGGACCAGAATACGAAACGATTGAATATACCTCAAATGTTGGTATGACAAAGGTAATACAAGAACTTTTTGGCAGGGATATAGATGGATCACGCCTAAGACCAGATTTCGCAATATTGAAAGATTGTTCAGTTGGTCTTTATAGTTTCCCATTTTATGATGAAGATGGTGGTGAAGTTGGAGTTGACCGAATGACAATTGTAGAATTAAAAAAACCTGGAGTTCCATTAGGTAATGACGAAGTCAATCAATCTTGGAAATATGTAAAGGAACTTCTTGATAAAGGATTATTACAAAAAACATCTAAAGTAACTTGTTTTGTTCTTGGTTCAGAATTAGTACCGTTTGAAGCGGAAAGAACAACCAAAATGGATGGACAGGTAGTAATTCAACCTTTATCATATGATACGGTAATGAAACGAGCAAAAAGTCGTCTCTTAAATCTGTTTGATAAGGTGAAAAATGCGCCATATTTAGAAGATAGTAGAATTAAAGAATATTTAAGAGAAAAAGAGCAATCCGAATTATTTTAAAAACTAATGCCTATAAATAACACAACCTTTGCGTCAGGGCGGCACGGGTGAAAATATTCTTTATAAATTCCGTGTGCCGCCCGAACGCAAAGCCCGAAACCGTTATTTTTCGAAATCATTTATCTACAAATGCCAAAACTTAAAGTCATAATTGCCCTAATTTGCTTTTCATTAGTTGCACAATCCCAATCTCTCCAAAAAGAGTTTGAGAGCAAAAAGTGGTATGTAACAGGTACCTTCTTTGATCAAAATCCATTAGTTTTAAAAAGTGTGGATTTTAAAGACAAGGATTCGGATATAGAATTTATAAAAGGCCGTTTAATTAAGTGGCATGAGATTACCAAAGAGTCAAGTTTTGATATGGAAGGAAATGAGGTTGGTCCTGGCATTGAACATACCGATACTACTTTCACTTACACTTTCAAAAACAACATGATTAAATTAATGCGCTACCTCCCTGCTGTTCCTAAACATCACGATGAAATACGTTTTTATTTGTATTACAAAATAGAAACACTGGAGGATAAAAAAGTGTACCAACTCAATCACATCACTTACGAGGAGTTTAATCAGTAATCCATCTGTAACTTTTTCCGGCTTTTATTCGTCTTATTAAAAAGAATAAGCATGGAAAAACTACGCCGTTTTATAAACCCTTATTTATTGGGGTTTATCACTATATATGTTCTTAACTTTTCGCTGGCAACGTATTACAATACATTTAATACAAGCGAAGTTATAGGAGTCATAGTCATTATTGGTATACTCTTTTCAGGTATTGCCTGGTTGATAAGTCGCCGCGCTAAAGAATTAATCCGTCCCAAATCTTTTGAGTCCGGCGAAATATATGTTTTACTCTCTTTAGTCATTTATATCAGCATGGTTTTAATTCCTGGTAACAAAATTTTATTCGTTAGTACCGAGAGTGGCACTGTTTCACACGAAGTCATCACCATTATCCGAAAAGTATTCACTTTTGTTGTATTGCCGTTTTTAGTATACCGTTTTGCTTACCGTTTTAAGTGGGAAGATTTTGGCTTGTCTCTCCGCTTTAAAGAAGTCTTCACAAAAAAGAACGTATTGATTTTATTGGTGATGGGTACAGTGGTTTTACTGCTCAATTATTTTGCCGGTAATGGTGCTAAACCCATCCGCGAAGGCGCCTACTCTGCTTCGCAACTCATCATTGGTTTACCACTTTTATTTGTCTGGCTTTTTATTGAAGTGGGTTTGGTAGAGGAGTTTTTCTTCCGTGGTTTATTACAAAATCGACTTACACAGCATTTCAATTCCGGCATAGCGGCAATTTGTGTCACATCCTTAATATTTGGCATAGTGCATGCGCCCGGTATGTATTTACGTAATGCCGGTGTGTTAGATGGAATTGGTGAAGCGCCATCTTTATTTACTTCTTTAAGTTACTGCATTGCCGTGCAAAGTCTGCCCGGTTTTTTCTTTGGCATCATTTGGCATAAAACCAAAAATCTATGGTTACTCATGGCAATCCACGCGCTTGTGGATTTACTTCCCGGATTTCCCGAATTTGTGAGTGTGTGGGGGATTTAAGCAACAGCCCTTTACAATTCAGGAACGGTTTGCCTGCTTATCCCGATTAATTTTATCTTTGCTTGTGCGCTTAAAATTAGTCCTTCTTACGCTTTTTTATTGTTGTCTCTCGCTTCGGGCGCAGCAGGCTGCTTATTTTATTCTAGGCGAAAATCAATTTAAAGGCATTCAGGTGTACGATGTGGTGCAAGACAAAGATTTGAATTACTGGATTGCTACTAATGAAGGTCTGTTTTATTTTAACCATTACACTTACCAAAAAATAGAATGCGATAAAGCCAAGAGTAACGCGGTTTTTAATTTTGTCATCACAAAAAACGGAACTATTTATTGCCATAACCTTAATCATCAGGTTTTTCAAATAAATAACAAAACCTGCAGTTTATTTTATGAATTAAAAGAAGATGAAATAAATTCCGATATCAGTTTAAGTGTTACCAATGACAACTTACTTTTAATTGGCGCAAAAAAAATAATTCAGCTAAACGAAAAAGCTCAGGTGCTTCAACGTTTTCCTGTCAACAAACATTATTTAGGTCCGCCTTACTATGACGGAAAACAGTACACCTTTTACCATTTAAATGGCGACGATTCGCTCTTGGTAATCGATGGCCATAAAGCAGAAAAGTATCCTTTAATTTTTAAAAACAACTCCTTAGAAAAAGATTTTGTTTTAAAATTCTTTGCCTTTAATAATAAACAATACGCCATAAGTTTAAAAACTAAAAACCTTTATGAATTTAATAGTGAAACCTTCGAATTAAATCCAATTCAGCACAATCCGGCCTTCGAACATAGCCAATCCATTCGTTT
>CAYQDP010000118.1:0-7802 GCA_964416235.1 uncultured Flavobacteriaceae bacterium
AAAGCAAAATACATACTTACAGCCATTGCAGCCATCACTGCATGCGGACTAAACGCTCAAAGCTCACAAACCCGCGAAATAAGCAGCTTCACAAAGATTGACGCCTCCGGTGCTCCAACTATTTCTTACCGTCAGTCGGATACATTAAGTCTAACTGTTGAAGCCAACGAAAGCGAATTCAATAACATTGAAACCAAAGTGAGCGACAACACACTTTTTATTAAAGCCAGCGGTACCATTAAAGGGTCTTATAAAATAAAAATCACCGGCAATACTTTAAACAATCTTTCTTTGTCGGGTGCAACAAATTTCAAAACAATTGGAAATTTAAAAGCCGACTCTTTAACCATAGAAGCTTCAGGCGCAAGTAATATTAATATCGATTGCGAAACACGTAGCATAAAAACAATTGCTGCAGGCGCATCACAGGTTAATTTAAGCGGAACCAATAAAAATCTCTATGCAGATGTGAGTGGCGCATCCAGTTTAAAATCTTACAAATTAATGAACGAAAATGTAGACGTTACCGCATCTGGTGCTTCTACAGCTAAAATTTTCTCTTCCCAAAAATTACGTGCCAACGCAACAGGTGCAAGCAGCATTAAATTTAAAGGCGAGCCTAAAGAAGTTTCGGCAGAAGGTTCTTCCTCTTCACAAATTGTAAAAATTGCACCGGATGATTCACAAAAAAATGTGCCCGGTAAAGACTCATCAAGCACAAGCTTTAACTGGGGCAACAAGAAAATTATCATTGCCGATGATGATCACAAAATCGACAGTATTCACTCCGCCCGCGAACGCAATCAAGCTTTCCGTCACTGGAATGGTGTATTCTTCGGTGTTGCCGGCTATACCGCGCCTAATTACAACTTCGCGATTGATAAACCGCACAATTACATGGAACTGGATTATACACGTTCATTTAACTGGCAAATAAATTTATTCCAGCAAAACATTCACATCTATAAAAACTATGTAAATCTTGCTACCGGTTTAGGATTCGATATGAATCTGTATCACTTCGAAAACAAAGTAAAGTTAAATGCGGATAGCTCTTTCACCTGGGGAAATGTTGATTCAACGAATACATTCAGCTATAAGAAAAACCGTTTAAGTTCTTACTTTGTTCAGGTACCATTATTGCTTGACTTCAACACAAGCTCTAATCCGAAAAAAGCATTTCATATTTGCGTAGGAGTAGTTGGAAAGTATTTATTAGGCGGAAGAACAAAACAAATTGTTGTAAAAAATGGTGATACCTTTAAAAACACCCGTAACGACAGCTACAACATGAATCCGTTTCAGTTCTCCGGTTACGTAAGTGTGGGTTATGGTAATGTAACCTTATTTGCTCAATCAAATTTAAATGAAATGTTTAAACAAAATAAGGGGCCTGAACTTTACCCCTTCAGTGTAGGCGTAAGACTTATCAATTTCAACTAAGTTCAATTTTTCAAGTTTTGTGTGTTACCCCGCGGAGAAATTCGCGGGGTTTTTATTTAACGAATATTTTCAATTTAAATCCTGATTTATTCGTCGGTTTTTTTACTTTTGATTATGCGATTACTCGTTACACTTTTAATGACGCTTTGCATTGCAAGCTGCACTTCACAAACTTCTGCTGAGTTTATTAATCCAAGTGGAAAAACATTAAAAGACCGCATCAAAGCACCGCATAGTTTCGAAAGAATCAACGATACTTCTACTACCTATGATGAATTTCTTCGCTCTTTACCTTTAAAACCGGCCGGCGAAAAAGTTTACTTGTACAACGGCCAATTAAAAAACCGTCAGGATGTTTATGATGCCGTAGTAGATTATGACATCGGCAAAAAAGATTTGCAACAGTGTGCCGATGCAGTGATGCGTATTCATGCTGAGTATTTATACCACTCCTTACAATTCGGAAAAATTCATTTTAATTTCACCAATGGGGTAAGAGCAGAATTTGTGAATTATGCGGAAGGTTATCGTTTTAATCCTAAAACCAATAAATGGACTAAAACCGCGGGAGTGGATTATTCGTATGAAACTTTTAAAAAATACCTTGAATTAGTTTACACATATGCAGGCTCTTTATCATTAAGTAAAGAATTAGTTCCCGTAAAAAACATTAAGGACATTAAACCCGGTGATGTATTTATAAAAGGCGGCTCGCCCGGACATGCCGTTACAGTTATGGATGTCGTAAAAAACAAGTTAACCGGACATATTATGTTTACCATTGCGCAAAGTTACATGCCGGCACAAAGTATTCATATACTTAAAAATTTTAACGAGCCTATAATGAGTCCTTGGTATAATGTAAATTTCGGAAATGAATTGAAAACCCCGGAATTGACTTTCAGTAAAGATGAATTAATGAGGTTTAAGGATTAAACTATTCCTTTGTAAACTTTATATTATATCCCTTACGTGGGATACACAAATAATAAAACCCTACTTTCATATCACTAAGGTCAATCTGTTCAACTGTTGATTTTATCTCCCCTGACTTTATAATTTGTCCCAAACTATTATTTATTGTATAAGCTTCATTAAACAGACTTCCATCATTATTACTGATAGAAATCGTGTTTAAGGCCGGATTCGGATAAATTTTCACCTTTGATTTCTCGTTAGAATATACGCCGGCGATGCTTGAGTTAATATCAAAATCTTTGAGCGTTACTGAAAGTGAGTTAACATTTAATCGCATCCAACCATATTCGATATTAGTTCCATTTACATACATAATTCCCAAATATTTATCGCCTAGATTTACCCAATCGTTGAAACTCCAACCAGGGAAGCCCACTGACCAACCATCTGCGAACAAATAACCACTTGACAGAGTATCTACATCAAATTTGATAGTATCGTTAGCAGAATAATATCTCAGGACTTTATATCCGGAAGCATCAATGCGCCTTAAATAAAATTTAAACTTAGGGTTTAATGAAACTATTTTGCAATGCTTACCATTAGCTGTCGTCCCGCCATGAGAATGTAATTCAATCTGCACATCATTAATACTATCACTTTCCAGATCAAAGGCGAACGTTCCATTATAATTAGCCCATAAAATACTCATGGTAGTATCAGGAGTAAAATCGTGGTAAAAACCCAATTGATTTCCTGCTAATAAATACTGTGCATTCATTCGCAACGCATTCATAGCTATTAACAGTATAATTAAACCTAAAGACTTTCTCATAAGCTTTCGTTTATTAAAGTTAACTAATTTTTACATAAACCTAATGCTATTTAGGGTTACTTTATGATATGTGAGTGTGAAATACTACTCTGACTTTATAACTGGTTGATTTTTCAATGTCGATTTTTCACTTACGATTTAAAATCACATTATTAATCCTTGGTATTATGTGAATTTCGGAAATGAATTGAAAACCCCGGAATTGACTTTCAGTAAAGATGAATTGATGCAGTTTAAGGATTAAACCCAGTTAATTTCTTTCTTCAATAAAGAAAGTGTTTTGGCCTCTTCAGAATTTATCTCCGGTACAAAATTATATTCCCAACTCGCGAATTTGGGTAAGCTCATTAATATAGATTCTATACGACCGTTTGTTTCCAGTCCGAACTTAGTTCCTTTATCGTACACTAAATTAAATTCAACGTAACGTCCTCTGCGCAACAATTGCCATTGCTTATGACGCTCGGTAAAAGATTTATTTTTATTACGACGGATCAGTTCTACATATATCGGAGCAAAAGCTTCACCAACTTCTTTCCAGAATGAAAGATTTTTTTCAAAGCTCATACCATCTCCATCGTTCAACCGATCGAAAAATATTCCGCCAATACCACGTGTTTCATTACGATGCGCTATAAAAAAATAATCATCCGCCCATTTTTTGAACTTCGTGTAATAATTTGCATGATGCTTGTCGCAAACTTTTTTTAATTCGCTGTGAAAATATTTTGCATCGTCCTCCACCACATAGTGCGGTGTTAAATCTATTCCACCACCCAACCATTTCACACCACCGGTCATTTCAAAATAACGAATATTCATATGAATAATCGGCACCATTGGACTATTCGGATGAATCACAATGGAGACTCCTGTAGCAAAAAATTCCGATGCACTTTTATCAGCCGAACTATGCTCTTTGTCTCTTAATAAGAATTCCGGTGTTTTCCCATGAACTGCTGAGAAATTGACACCGCCCTTTTCAATGACAGCACCATCTTTCATTACACGGGTTCTTCCGCCGCCACCTTCAGCTCTCTCCCATTTCTCTTCTAAAAATTTTGATTTGCCGTCAGCCTTTTCAAGCGCCGAACAAATAGAATCTTGCAATTGCATTAACCAATTGGCAATATTGTCTTTGTTTATTTCCACTGACTGCGGTATAACTGATAATTACTGTAACGGAAAATATAGGCGCCGCGATTTTCAAATCCTGTTGTGGCATCAGGATGAAAAAATTTAAATCGCAAAAAATTTCCATCAAACGGATATTTATCTAACTCACTTATAAAAGAAGGACCGTGTTGCTTCAAATGCGTTAAATAATACTGCGCAATATCAAAACCCATGAAATAATAATCGGAAGGATCAGACGACATTTCGGTTTGATAACTTAATATGGCACTTGAATACGCCTTTAAGTTAATGATGTTGTTTTGTGAAGGAAAAGTATAATTAACGCGATTGAGGTATTCCTGATCAATATTATCTGTTTGCGTAACATTTTGCCAACCCGCTAACACCACATCCTTTTTATCTGACCAAACTGCCAGCTGTGTTACAAAATCTGCTAAATAAACTTGATTGTTGCTGAATAAAACGTAAATATTTTTTTTACCCTCTACATACTTGGCTTTTGCGCCCGCCAAACCTTTTACCTCAACCACACTGTCTTTTAAAGATATGTTTAACTGCTTCAATCGTTCGTTGTAATAATTTTTAAATGCTTTTACATACTGTTGTTCTTTTAGCATCCCGTTATTTACAATGAACACAGCTGAATTTCCTTTACACGAATCAATACAATAATCAGCCAAAGCCTCCATTAACGTAAACTGTGATGGATTTGTTTTTGAAGCCAGATTATTTTTGAAAAGAATTTTATTCTGTTGCGTAAAAGGAGAAACCAATGGAATAGAATATTGTTTGGCGTAAGCAGAAACCGTTTTGAAACCCGAAGGATAAACCGGACCAACTATCAAATCAAGTGATTTAAACTCATTGCTCTTGCACAAGTTTTCAATTTTCGCTGAATCCTTATCGTCCACATCATAAATAAAAGTTTCCACTTTACAATCAGCACTCTTCAATGAATCCAGTGCTTTCTGAAATCCTAATAAAAAATCGACAGAATAGGATTGCAGCTGCGGAAAGTTTGCTTTGGATTGGGTTAATACACCCGGATCTAACAACTCCGATTCATTAATCTTAAATGGCAACATCAAGCCGATGTTGTATTTTTCTTTCTTATCCTTTGGTTTAGAAATAGTACTGTCTTGCAAAACGGGTGTGTTGTTGCCATTGCCATTAAAAGTAATGGCTTTAATTTGCGCATTGGCCTTTCCGAAATTTTTCTTCTCACCAACAATCAACATTTGATCGGGTTTAATGCCTGAACTTATGGAAGGATTATAGGCTTCCAATTGCGCGCTTGTTAGTTCATATTGTTTGCAAATAGAATAAACCGTTTCCTTCTTTACCACCTTATGATAAACATAACGGTTCGTATCGAGATTCGTTGAATTTGTATTATTGGTAATTGGCTTTACTGAATTAGCGGGCTTCAAATCGAACGGAATTTTTAATTCCTGGCCCGGTTTAATACCATCAATTGCTTCATCATTATCGGCCAAAATAACATTCACATCCGTGCCGTAAATTTTTGAAATAGCGTATAAACTTTGTCCTTTTTCTACTTTATGGATGTAATACTTTTTATTATTGATGGTTCGTATATCAGTAGATTTTTCTTGTGCACTTGTAAGAAAAGACAAAAACATAAATACAAAAGTCAATGTACTTATTGCATATGTTCTTTTAAATCTATTCATTGTCATTCTTATACTTACTTCTTACTCCTTATACTTTATACTTTTCACCGCTTACCTACTCCCACTCGATAGTTGCCGGCGGTTTTGAACTAATATCATATACCACGCGATTAACGCCACGTACTTTATTAATAATTTCGTTCGACATCTTTGCTAAAAACTCATATGGCAAATGCACCCAGTCGGCTGTCATGCCATCTGTAGACGATACTGCACGCAGCGCCACTACATTTTCATAAGTACGCTCATCACCCATTACCCCAACACTCTGCGCGTTTAATAAAATCGCACCTGCTTGCCAAACCGTATTATACAAATCGTGAGATTTTAAGCCATTAATGAAAATGGCATCCACTTCCTGTAAAATTTTCACTTTCTGCTCGGTGATATCACCCAATATACGAATTGCTAAACCCGGACCCGGGAACGGATGACGATTTAAAATGTTGTCGTCAATTTCTAATGCGCGCCCTACTCTTCTCACTTCATCTTTAAACAAACTACGTAATGGTTCTACCACTTGTAATTTCATAAAGTCAGGTAATCCGCCTACATTGTGATGTGATTTAATAGTTGCACTCGGACCTTTTACCGAAACACTTTCAATCACATCCGGATAAATAGTTCCTTGTCCTAACCACTTTGCTTCCTTATCTAATTTAGATTCCTTATCAAAAACATCAATAAAAACTTTACCGATAATTTTTCTTTTTTGTTCCGGATCGGAAACACCTTTTAAAGCGGAGTAAAATTCATTTTTCGCATCCACACCTTTCACGTTTAAGCCCATGTGCTTATATGAATCCAACACGCTGTTAAATTCATCTTTACGCAACAAACCATTATCCACAAAAATGCAATGCAAATTAGCGCCAATGGCTTTGTGTAATAGTACGGCCGCCACACTGCTGTCAACACCGCCCGATAAACCCAAAATCACTTTATCATCACCAATTTGATTTTTCAAATCACTGATAGTAGTTTCGATAAAGGATGCCGGTGTCCAGTTACCACTGCATTTACAAATATCATATACAAAGTTCTTCAGTAATTGCTGTCCGTCGGTGCTATGATACACTTCAGGATGAAACTGAATAGCGTAGGTATCTTCTCCTTCAATTTGGTATCCTGCCACTTTTACATCATGTGTACTTGCAATAATTTTATAATTAGAAGGCGTTTTTAAAATTGTATCACCATGACTCATCCAAACTTGTGAGCCCTCAAAAATAGTATTGAATAATTTATTCTTTGAGTCAACAAATTGTAAATGCGCGCGTCCGTATTCGCGTGAATTAGATTTCCCAACTTCACCGCCGAAAAAATGCGATAAATACTGTGCGCCATAACATACACCTAACAAAGGCATTTTACCTTTGATGTTTGATAAATCCGGCTTTGGTGGATTTTCTTCGCGCACGCTATGCGGACTACCTGAAAGTATAACACCTTTTATATCAGTGGTTATTTTTGGAATTTTATTGTAAGGATGGATTTCGCAGTACACATTTAGCTCACGTAACCTTCTGGCTATTAATTGTGTGTATTGAGAACCAAAGTCGAGGATTAAAATTTGTTCTTGCATAATGAGCTAACAAAAATACGATTTATTAAGAGGTAATTTTAGCCAAAAAGAACTAATTTTTAAGAATAGATAAACATCCTAAAATAGCTTTTGACATTCGTAAATAAAAAAGCCTCTCACTATGTGAAAGGCTTGTGTTTTGTCGGGGTGGCCAGATTCGAACTGACGACCTCCTCGTCCCAAACGAGGC
>CAYQDP010000119.1:0-7788 GCA_964416235.1 uncultured Flavobacteriaceae bacterium
CATGGTCATTATGAAGATGACAGCGATATTGGATATTGGTTGCCTACAGATGCGGAAGTAAGTAACTCTGCGAATTGGTTGTATAATGACCAATTAACGGCTTCTATCCGTAAAATAAAATCATTACACACATTATTAATTTCGGATGCTTGTTTCAGCGGTAGTATTTTCAAAAACAGAAGTATTAGTTTGACAGGTTCATCGGATGTAATTAAGAAAAAATATCAGTTACCAAGCCGTAAAGCCATTACCAGTGGAACTTTAAAAACCGTTCCAAATAAAAGTGTATTCATCAAATATTTGTTAGATCGTTTAGAGAAGAACAAAGACAAATACATGGCTGCAAGTACATTGTATCAAAATCTTGAGGCGCCTGTTGGAAACAACAGCACCAGCTTACCGCAATACGGTGTAATTAATAACGTAGGGGATGAGGGCGGAGATTTTATTTTTATCAGGAAGTAGTTTATTTTAACTTCTCCAAGCTAGCGCCTTTTTCAAACAGCTTATCTACTCTTTTTTCGATGGCAGGATCTTTTATTAATGCGGGCGCGTGATGTGGTTTCACACGGGCATCAATGATAACGCTGTCGCAGCCAAAATGTTTAAAGCGTGTAAATGGATTTACACCATATATATCATGACTTGGATTGCAACGGGTAAAGCTTACCCAAAGCCAATTGTTTAAAGTGGCAGATGTAAAATCACTGTCGTCACAAATTACGATAAGAGGATAATTATGTGTATCAATGCGATTTCGGATCAATTCAATATTAAACTCGGAAACTTCTTCTTCTGTTTTTTCGTGACTTACAAATTTATTTGCTTGCAATACTAAAACGCCGGGTAAGGCTAGAAACGGATGATTAAAGGTTTTTAACTCCATTATGTCATTCGTAATAGAGGTCGCCAATTCACGTTTTTTATCACCGTAAGCGGCAAATACAACTTTACTGCCGCTGTTTAATCCACTGCCACTGTAATCCAATGTGTCAATAGTGGTGTTGGTGTAAAAATGTAAATCACGTGTCAGATCAATTCTCTCCAATAAAAATTTGAAGTACTCAGAAATATTATTTGTGCTGAGCTGATTACTATCATCAGCTGTTATAAATAAGAACTTCGCTAAACTTAATTGTCCTTTTCCTAAAACATGATTGGCTTGCGTCAGTAACTCTGCAGGATGTTTGGTGGGAGAATAAGGCGTATAGCGTTCACTACCGATAGCCAGTAATAACGGATGCACCCCTGCGGCATCTACTGCATTTACTTCTTTAATTCCCGGGATTTCATTCGGAATGGCTTTACCTGTTAATTCATGAATCAAGGCACCGAAGCTGGTGTCCTCTTGTGGTGGTCGGCCTACAACAGTGAAAGGCCAAATGGCGTCGTAACGGTGATACACTTTATGTACTTTCATCACCGGAAAATCGTGCGTTAAACTATAGTAACCTAAGTGATCACCAAACGGACCTTCGGGTTTATTTTCATTGGGATAAATCTCTCCTGTTATTACAAAATCAGCATCGGTGCTGATACAGTAGCCGTCAATATAAGTATAGCCAAAACGTTTATTGCCTAAGGCACCGGCAAAAGTTAATTCACTTAATCCTTCCGGTAAAGGCATAACGGCCGACAGGGTGTGGCTTGGTGGTCCGCCAATAAATACCGAAACTTTTAATGGTTGTCCTTTTTTATTGGCTTTGGTTTGATGAACACCTATGCCGCGGTGAATTTGATAATGCACACCAATTTCTTTGTTTAGGAGATAATTGTTACCGTTTAATTGAATGCGATACATACCTAAATTGGCATTCATCACACCGGGTTTATCAATGTCTTCGCTGTACACCTGAGGAAGCGTCACAAAAGCGCCGCCATCCATGGGCCAATGTTTAATTAAGGGTAATTTATCTATAGTTGTCTCCTTAAATAAAACCGGTTTTACAAATGGATTCTTTTTAGGAAGTGCAGATAAACCAGTAAATAAAACATCACTGTATTTAAAAGGGTTTTTAATCGCGTTTAAAGGATTTTGTTTTACCTCTACCAGCTTTTGGATTTTTTCAAATGTATCTCTGAAAATAAATTTACTTCTTTCCAGTGTTCCAAAAATATTGGAGGCACATTGAAACTCGCAGCCTTTTACGTTTTCAAAAAGTAGGGCAGGGCCTCCCATTTCGTAAACACGTAAATGAATGGCAGCCATCTCTAATTCAGGATCAACTTCTTCTTTAATACGAATGAGTTGTCCGTTTTTTTCGAGGTCGAGTAAACAATCTTTTAAGCTGCTGTAGCCCATTTATTTTTTATTTGTGACGCCGAGCCGAGCGAGGCGTGTTTTTTATCTATTAATTCAGTTCTCGACTAAGCTCGAACTGACATGCGAAGTTACCTTTTATAAACTAATTTCCCATCTATATAAGTCTCTAAAACCTGAGATTGTAAAATTTTATCTTCCGGACATTTCATTAAGTCTGTATCTATAACAACAAAGTCAGCGAATTTGTTTTTTTCGAGACTGCCTTTTTCTTTTTCTTCGAAATTGGCGTAAGCTGCCCAAAAGGTCATTCCTTTAATGGTTTCTTCTCGTGTTAAAGCATTTTCTTTTTGGAATCCACCATCCGGAAATCCTTTGCTGTCTTTACGCGCTATGGAAGCGTAAAATGTTTTAAACGGACTAATATCCTCTACGGGAAAATCAGTGCCTAATGCTACGATTCCGGCAGCATTTAATAAATCTTTGTAAGCATAAGCCAATTTAACGCGGTCTTTTCCTAAGCGATCGGCTGCCCAATACATATCACTGGTAGCGTGAGTGGATTGAACAGAAGGAATGATGTTTTTACTGAAATCTTTGAAATTGTCTTTTAAAAGCACCTGTGCATGTTCAATGCGCCAACGTTTGTTGTCGTTACCACTGCAGTATTTTTTATAGATGCTGAGTATAACTTTCGCAGCTGAGTCACCAATACAATGCGTATTCATTTGAAAACCGTGCTTATCCATGAGGGCAGCGTACTTTTCAAAATAAGCCGCATCGTTTAATAAAAATCCTTTCCAATTGGTTTTATCGGCATATTCGTGGCATAAACAAGCTCCTCTGGAACCAAGCGCCCCATCGCCATAAAATTTAAATGAGCAAACAGTGAGTTTATCTGTTTTAAGTGTTCCGTTCTTTAAGTAATATTCAAGATTTTCTTTGTTGGGTGTAAGCATGGCATAAACACGCATGAATAACTCATTTTCTTTCTGCAATTTCTCAATGGCATCCACCACACTTTTATCTAGACCCGCATCGCTTACACTTGTAATTCCCATTGCTAAGCAGTTTTCTTGCGCATTGAGTAAAGCGTTTTTAATGGTATGATAAGAAGCTTTTGAAATTGATTTTTTAAGGGAGTCCTCTGCATTATCAATAAGAATTCCTGTCAGTTTGCCGTTTTTTATTTCTACCTCACCGCCGCTTATTTTTGTATTAACTGAGAATCCTGCAATATCTAAAGCTTCTTGATTCACTAATGCCGCATGCCCGTCGATGCGAGTAAGTATGACCGGTGTATTCGGGAAAATGCTATCGAGTTTCTTTTTATCAGGAAATTCTTTTACTTCCCAATCATTCTGATCCCAACCTCTGCCAATAATCCAATCAACCGTTGTGTTTTTGTTATCTGTGTTAGGAATTGGAGCTACATCATGAACCACATTAAACTCTTTCACCCGTTCAATCACTTCATCAAATGATTTACTGCCAACCAAGTCAACTTCCTGCAAACCCTTTCCGTAACCGTAAAAATGACAATGGGCATCAATGAATCCAGGAAACACAAATTTTCCTTTCGCATCAATTTTTTCTTTAGCTGTGTATTTTTTTAAAATAACTTCATTCGTTCCTGTTTCAATAATTTTACCATCTTTGATAACCATCGATTCACAAATACTAAATGATGAATCAACGGTATAAATAGTAGCAGAATGAATAATTAAATCGGCATCTTGTTTTGCAGTATTGCAGGATAATAAGCAAGAAATAACGAGTAGAAAAATTATTTTTTTAAGCATAATATAAAGATATAGTTTAAAGGTATACAATGGAAATTGCAAAGCAAAATAAGGAAATAGCACTGAAGTGGTTTAAGGCATTCAACGAGCATAACCTCGAAAATTTATTAAGTCTGTATGATGACAACGCGCAGCATTACAGTCCCAAATTAAAAATTCGTCAGCCTGAAACGCGCGGACTCATACAAGGCAAAAATGCATTGCGTGCCTGGTGGAAGGATGCCTTTGATCGATTACCAAGTTTAAAATACGAGGTCATTAAATTAACGGCTGATGAAGAGCAAGTCTTCATGGAGTATACACGTTTTGTGGACGGAGAGGAAGCGCTAAGTGTTGGTGAAGTGCTGGAAATTTCTAGTGGGAAAATTGTTGCATCACGGGTGTATCACGCCTAATTACATCAACTGATACAGTTTTGTTCGCTGAAATTTCTGATAGAATTTAGGATAGCCTGTGTGCACACGGAATCCCATGGTAAAGTTAACGCTGTAATAGGTTGACTTAATTTCCATTTGTCCGCTTTTGTAAGGCATAATGTCACCAATGAAAGATACAAACGTATAAAACTTGCGGTAGTTTAATCCAATGGCGGCACGAACATCGCCTGTGAAATTGATATAGTTTAAATCACGCGTAGGTAAACTGTCATAGCGGTAAGTTCTGAATTGATCTTCCGGACCTAACATAAAGGTGGTGTTAATCAGTAAGTGTTTCCATAATACAAGATTAAGCGACGCACCTCCATAAATTGAAAAACCAAAAACATTCAAATTTCTCAATCCGGCCTGATCACCATAGTAGGAGCGAACGGGTTGTGGAATGATACTGCTATCTCCCTTTAATGTATTGTAATAAGCGTTTGCTGTAACTATCCAAGTGAATGAGGATTTAATTTGACGATAGCTCGATCCATAACAGGATTTGAAAGCGAAACGTTTATGATTGGAAAAGTAAAGAAATTTAACTTTATGAAGCGTACTTCTTAGTGAGGGATCGTTGTAAAACTTACCGGTGTGCTTAAATGTAGTATCGTAATTCAGTGTATTCTTTTCGTAAAATCCCTGATAGCGACGGTACGAACCCTCCACAATCCATTTATTACCTCCAATGTTAAAACCAAAATTTAAGAATTTAGTTTCGCCCTTTTTGTCTTTATCCTTTGGCGGAGTGCTTTTATATCCAAATGAAAGTGAAAGTTTATCGTAACTGATTTCAATACCATCTACCCAATTCGATTCTCCAATATAATTTAAGTTTGATTTACGTAAAGTATCTTTAGTAAGGTATTGCACCATGTCTACATTATACCCTTTCGTAGAACCGTAGTAACCAACGATGATACTGGAGTTGTACTTTGAAAAATATAAAGAATCGGGAGTGCGCGTTCTTTTTTCGCTTGGTTTTCTTTCTTTAGTAGCAGGTTTTGCTTTCTCTTCCTTTTTAGTTTGAGAAAAACCACCGAAAGAACAAAGAATTAAAACTATTAAAAGTAGTTGTCGCAATTTTAATTTAATTTTGTACCAAGATAAAAAATATTTCAATGAATTTAGATAAATATATCGACAGGATTTTGCATGTGTTGGTTGAATTTACACCGGTTGTTATATCTGCCTTATTGGTATTGCTAATTGGTTTGTGGGTTATCAAGCGCATTGCAATACTTTCTCAAAAGGCTTTTGAAAGGCGAGATTTGGATGTGTCGCTACGTACTTTTTTGCGCAGTTTAATTTCTATCGGATTAAAAATTATTTTAATAGTTACTGTTGCGGGCATGTTAGGTATAGGCACCGCTTCCTTTGTTACCATTTTAGGGGCAGCCGGTTTAGCAGTTGGTTTAGCCTTGCAGGGTTCTTTGTCAAATTTCGCGGGCGGAGTCTTGATTTTGATTTTTAAACCGTATAAGGTGGGTGATACAATTGAAGCGCAGGGACAAACAGGAGAGGTAAGTGAAATACAAATTTTCAACACCATACTTTTAACTGCCGATCATAAAACAGTGATTTTACCCAATGGTGCGTTATCTAACGGAACGATTGTTAATCACACGCGACACGGAAATATTCGTTTGGATATTCCGGTGAGTGTGTCTGTAGAAAATGACATTGAAAAAGTGCGTTCGGTTATTTTTAATGTGCTAGATAAAAACGATATGGTATTAAAATCACCTACTCCAATTATTTTAATTCAACGCATTGCAGAGGGAGCTGTGCACATTCAGGTTAGACCATATTGCAGTTATGATAATAGTACAATTGTTATTTCACAAACAAATGAAATGTTGAAAGAAGAATTTAAGAAGAATAATATTTCGGGTGCTATTCAAACCCGCATCATTCACAATATTTAATTATTCGAAGCGTAAACTTTCGATGGGATCGAGTTTGGAAGCGCGTTTTGCAGGAAAAAATCCGCTTACGAGTCCTACAAAAACACAAATAATCACACCACTGATGATCCAAAACCATGGCACAAAAAATCCTGTGTCGAGCGCCATACCAATTACATTTCCGATGATTATTCCGAGAACAATTCCGATTAATCCTCCCATCACACAAATCACTACACTCTCAATTAAAAATTGATTTTTTATGGCGGAAGGAGTTGCGCCTAACGCTTTTCGTATTCCAATTTCTCTTGTGCGCTCGGTAACCGAAACCAACATAATGTTCATTAAACCAATTGCAGCACCAAGTAAAGTAATAATGCCAATAATTGTTGCCCCAAGCGTTACGGTTTGAAGATTTTCAATGAGCATGGTAGCTAAACCATCTGATTTGGTAATTTCAAAATCTTCCTCTTCAGTAGCACTGATTTTCCTAACCTTTCTGAATAATCCTGTTGCTTCACCAATGGCAATTTCCATCAGCCATGGATATTTGGAAATAATACTGATGGTGAAGCTCATATCGGGGCGACCAAAATACTGACGGGCATTAATGATGGGAATGATACAAACTTTATCGCCGCCAAAGCCCATGCTGCTGCCTTTGCTTTTTAATATGCCGATGACTTTGTACTTTCCTCCGCCTATAGAAATTGTTTTATCCAATGCTTTTACTCCTTTCGGAAATAGAGTATGCGCAACTTCACTCCCTAATAAGACTAAACTACTTCCTCCTAAAATTTCCTGAGCCGTAAAATTCCGTCCCTCCTGTAATTCATACCCAGAAGTCTCGAGATAATTTTCATCGGCACCAAAAACCTGAATGTTAGGATTGGTTTTTTTGGAAGCGTATTTTAAGCGGGCATTAAAAGAAGCCATGGTTGAAACAGAAGTAATTCCGGGAAAATCAAATTCCTGTTTGAAGCGCATTGCTTCCTTAAAAGTAATGGCTCTAAAAATTTTGGGTCTTTTTCCACCTCTGCCAACACGCATACTTGTACCTCTGTTACGAATGGTAAATGTATTGGCTCCCATACTTGTAAAATTGCTGTTAATGCTTGATTTGATAGCATCAATGGCCGATAAAATACCCACTAAAGCAGTAATTCCGATGGCAATAATGAGCATAGTAATAATCGCTCTCAGCTTATTGGATTTAATTGCCGTTAAGGCGATTTCGGTATTTTCTCGAAGTAATAGGGCCACAATGAAGCAAAGGTAAGCTTACCTAACCATATTTATTAACCGTTTATCAAAAAAGCCCTGTTTTTTCAATGAATTATCCTCTATTTTTTATAAATTCGTACCTCTCTTTAAACGATTATTAAATAACAAAAAAAAAT
>CAYQDP010000120.1:0-7780 GCA_964416235.1 uncultured Flavobacteriaceae bacterium
TATATTACAGAAAAATGCTTGACGGATTATTAACGATATGGACGGATTAATTCTTAAGTGTAAAAGCGTAAGATATAATGTTAGCTCCCATCTTTAATGCCTTCTGACGGGTTTCCTCACTATCCTTATGCACTTCAAAACTCTCCCAACCGTCGCCCAAATCACATTCCACATCATAGAAACAAACCAATCTGCCGTTAAAGATTAATCCGTATCCTTTAGGTGCTTTATCGTCGTGTTCGTGAATTTTAGGAAGACCCTTATCGAAATTGAATTTTTGGTGATAGATAGGATGATTAAATGGTAATTCTATAAAATCTAACTCAGGAAAAACTTTTTTCATTTGTGTACGGACAAATTGATCCATGCCATAATTATCACTAATGTGCAAAAAACCACCACCTAATAAATAAGTACGTAAATTTTCTGCCTCTTGAGTAGAAAAAATAACATTGCCATGTCCTGTCATATGAACAAAAGGATAATTAAATATTTCCTGGCTTCCGGCTTCAACAATAGCTTGCTCCGGGTTAATATTTGTTTTTAAATTATCGTTACAAAATTTAATTAAGTTGGGTAATGACGTTTCCAGGTTGGAATACCAGTCACCGCCGCCGTTATATTTCAGCAAAGCGATTTGAAAAGCATAAGGAGGAGGAATTGTTTTTACCGGTAAAAGGGAATGAGAAAAAACGGTAAAGGAATAAAAAATTAAAAGCGATATTTTAATAAATCTGCCCAAGCTACTTTTTGGCCTTCCGCGTTAGGACATAATTTTTATCATTCTTCTCAATTTCGATTTTACCGATATCAGAAATGATCATTTCCTCGGTTAAAACCTCGTATCCTACCGCGTGAATAGACAGCTTATAAGTTCCTGCACCTAATGCAACCACATACTTACCTGTTTTTGAATTTGGAACGAAGGTAAACTCCTCATTATTGGCAACATTTTTTGCGATGATGGTTACAATTGTTGATGTACGTTTGTAAATAGTATCGCTTAATGAAATTTTTCCTGTAAAAATCCTTACAATTTGCTCATTATCATTAAAGCGAATGCGATAGATATCTAAATCACCGAAACTGCCGGGTCTCCATGTACTGATATAACCTGCGCGATTATCAGAAGTAATACTTATACTTCTATCATCAGTTGTTGAGTTGATGGGAAAACCTAAGTTAACAGCTTTGCTCCAGGTATTGTTATCAGGATTGTAAGTTGATTTGAATAAATCATAACCACCCATACTATTATGTCCCTCTGACGCGAAATAAAGTGTTAATCCATCAGGAGACAATGAAGGAAAATCCTCGTTATAAGGTGTATTAATTTCTTCCGGTAATTTATAAGGCATACCCCATTTTCCATTAGGCAATTTACGGCATGAGTAGATATCGTTTTTGCCTTCCACTTTTTCGCGTCTTGCAAAAAAGATTACATTTCCATCAGCACCTAAACAACCTGAAGTTTCAATTTTTTCATTAATAAGTTCCGCATTCGGAAGGGGTTTCCATTTTTGAAAATCTCCACCGGCATTTCTCTTGGAAAGATAAAGGTCACCGAATTTTTCGATGTGATCCAAATACACCATCATTTCAGAACCGTCAGGCTTCATCCAAACTGCTTGCTCATCTAATGCGCCGTTAATGATATTTCCGGGGTTAGTGGCTTTTGTCCATTTACCTGCCTCAACTTTACTAAACCAAATATCACTAGGATGATATCCGTCTACCTCAACCTTTTTTCCACCTATATTTTCTTTACGACGAGACGTAAACACCATAAATGTTTCATCAGAACTTACAAAAGGATAATAATCCGGATCTTCTGAATTAATTTCTTTACCCAAATTTGTAAACGCAACGTTTACAGGATTCTCCATAAACACTTTAGCGTTATTACACATTTCCAAATTTCTGGCAACTTCTTCAACAAACTTTTTCGGAGAAAGTGTTTTGAATTTATTAAAGGCAATAATAGCATCATCAACCTTTCCGGCCTGATGATATGCACGACCTAATTGAAACCAAGCCTCTTCATCACATTTGGGATCTTCAGTAATTGATTCCAAATGTTTGATGGCTTCGGTACGATTGTAATTTGTATTTAAATAACACATGGCCAGTTTAAACTGAACCTTGCGATTGTTTTTTTCTTTCTTTAAGATATCGCGATAAATTGGCAAAGCCATAATGTAATTGCCATGCTTATAATGCTCATCAGCATCTTCTACATCGGCTTTACCTTGCTGACTAAAAACAGAAAGTGAAAATCCAAATAAAACCAGAATGATATATAAAGTTCTCTTCCTCATAAAGGGGGTATTAAATTAGAAAAAAACTTTTAATATCAAAAGCTATTTTTTGTTGGAAAGCTTAAATAATTCGTCTCTTTCTTGTTTAGTTAAACTATCATATCCACTTTTTGAAATCTTATCTAAAAGACGATTTAGGCTAGCCTCTTCGGATTGTGCTGATTTTGTGTTAGTTTGGTTTGAGCGATGAACAACCTTAAGGTTTTTGTTCCCCTTTTTAGCGAACGAAAAATTAAACAAATCGTTCCCCTTTTTCAGATAATAACCATAAACTAAACCGAAAAAGGCGCCACCAATATGAGAAATTTTGCCCCCTGTATTAATTGAAAAATCAATTAAGGTACTTAAAACAAAAACAATTATAGCGAAATACTTATAAGGCATTTCAATAAGCATGAAAACATTAACCGGTAAATTCGGCGCATAAATTGCCACTACAGCCACAATTCCCATAACCGCTGCCGAAGCGCCAATTAATACATGTCCGAATAAAGCTTCAGGAGCCAAAAAACCTAAAAGCATGAATATTAATCCGCCGGCCAAACCGCTCATTACATATACATACAATAACCTCTTTTCGCCTAGTATTGAATAAAAAATTTGTCCTGAAAAGAAAAGTAAAATCAAATTATAGACAATATGCATTACGCCTTCATGTGTAAACATGTATGTGAATAAAGTCCAGAACTTATAAATAAATTCTTCGGGAATAGCATCTAATCCAAGGTAAGGCAGCAGATTAATATGCGCAATGTGCAAACCAAGATTAACAGTAAGAAAAATAGCCACATTAAGTACAATCAGAATAGTAAGTTTACTCTGTTGTTCAAAGGTGCTTTTTATATTACTCCAAACAGTCATTAATAAAAGTGGTTACGGTTCTTTTTCCAAATCATGATTAATATAAAGCCGAATAGCATACCGCCCAAGTGGGCAAAGTGGGCTACGTTGTCCTCCGGATTTGAACGTATACCCGAAATTAATTCGATAGCGCCATAAATAATTACAAACCATTTGGCCTTTAATGGAATTAAAAAATAGATATATAATAATGTGTTTGGAAACATCATGCCGAAAGCAAGAAGCAGTCCGAACAACGAACCTGAAGCACCAATTACAACATGAGAATTTAAATATTGGTGTTTGAAATCAATTAAAAACTGAGAGGCTAAACTCAAAGCTTTAGCCGGATTATCTTGAAGGGCTAAATTATACTCTCGGGCAAATGCATCGTACTGAAACATGAACTCATATGAGAATTTACTTTGAAAACTTGATGTATTAACCAACTCTTCGAAAGTATTAACCGTTAAATTGCTCTGCACCAAATTTACAGTATCCAGAAAGGGTGCCATTTGAAGATAAAAAACAAGGTATTGAATAAGTCCTGCGCCAAAACCTGTGACTAAATAATAAATTAAAAAACGTTTTTGCCCCCATACATTTTCAAGTACCGAACCAAACATCCAAACCGCAAACATATTAAAGAATAAGTGAGCCAAATCACCGTGCATAAATAAATAAGTGACGAATTGATAAGGTTTGAAATCGGGCGCAGTGATGAAATGCAATCCAAGAATACTTACCAAATCAATTCCTAAACTCTCACGAAAAACCTGCGTGGCAATAAACATTAATATATTAATGATAAGCAGATTTTTTATGACAGGCGGAAGCGTATTAAAACTACGTGGCCTGAATTCCTGATAGTAACTCATAAATTACCTTTTAAAAAACTTTTCAATTTCTTCCTTTTCAACTTCCATCATCACCGGTTTTCCATTTGGACTATACAAAGGTTCGTTACAGTTTAACAGATGTGAAATGATAGTTTGCATTTCGCTTTCATCTAATTGCTTACCATATTTAATACAAGTGTTTTTTGCAAGTGCGCGACATAAATTATCGTGAATGTCGATTTTTTTATCCAATAAATTAAGTTTGTAGCTTTCTAAAATTCCCTCTATCATTTGCTGAGCGTTTAACTCGCCAAGTTCTGCAGGTGTACCATTAATCACAATGTTGTTTTTACCAAATGGTTCCAAATCAAAACCCAACAAATTAAATTCTGATTTTAAACCTTGAATTAAAACAAAATCGTTATTACTTAACTCCATATGAATAGGAAACAACATTTGTTGAACGGAGTTAGGATTTTGTTCCTTTATATTTAAAAAATGCTCGTACAAAATGCGCTCGTGTGCTCTCTGCTGATCAATTAAAACCGCGTTTTGACCGAATGAAGTTACAATGTATTTACCTGACAACTGAAATGCTTTATAGGTAACAGTTTCATGATTTAATTCAATAGTTTCATTACTGAAAGTTGTTTGTTCGGGTAATTCTTCGCCCGAATTTTTAAATCCGTCGTATAATGTTTCCCAATTCTTTTTATTGGATGTTGCATTAGATTCATTGCTTCCGGAAAAAGATTTTGTTTTGAAAGGATTGTAATCCGGATTATAACTAACTGTAGGCTGAGTTATTGTTTTGTTTTGTGGCACAGCATCTAAATTAAAACTCATCTCTGCTTCAAAATCCAAACTCGGACCAACATTTGCTTTTCCCAAAGCGCGTTTTACTGAACTATGTAATAAAGCGTAAATAGTTTTATCGTCGATAAATTTAATTTCCGTTTTAGTTGGATGAATATTTACAT
Organism: uncultured Flavobacteriaceae bacterium; assembly: GCA_964416235.1. Classification (GTDB taxonomy): domain Bacteria; phylum Bacteroidota; class Bacteroidia; order B-17B0; family Aurantibacillaceae; genus JAHEYG01. The sequence continues at coordinate 4,978 of CAYQDP010000120.1, forward strand.
CAATGGTTTTAGGATCTACTTCCAAAAAAATATAATATGCCGGATGCGAATCACTTGCAATTAATTCGCGATAAGCTTCGTAAACTGCATGATTCAAATACGGACTTTTTATAAATCTGTTATTTACAAAAAAGTATTGTTCGCCTCTTTTCTTTTTAGCTGTTTCAGGTTTACCAACATATCCGGATATTTTTACAACATCCGTATTTTGTTCAATAGGAACAAGCCTTTGATTAAGATTATGACTAAACAATCCCATAATCCGCTGAATTAATCCCGCCGCAGGCAAATTAAACAACTCATTATTATTACTAAATAATATGAAGTGAATATTGTAATGCGGTAAGGCCACACGTTCAAACTCCTCAATAATATGACGAAGTTCGGTGCTATCTTCCTTTAAAAAATTTCGACGCGCCGGAATATTGAAAAATAAATTTTTAATGCTGAAGGAAGTGCCAACCGGAGCCTGACATTCGCTTTGTTGTACAAATTTTCCGCCATCGATTTCAATCAACTGTGCAACGGCATCTTGCTTTTGACGGGTTTTTAATTCAACCTGCGCAACGGCCGCTATACTAGCGAGTGCTTCACCTCTAAAACCTTTGGTATGAATATTAAAAAGGTCATCCGCATTTTTAATTTTAGAAGTGGCGTGACGTTCAAAACATAAACGCGCGTCAAACGGACTCATTCCTTTACCATTATCAATTACCTGAATTAAACTTTTGCCGGCATCCTTTACTATCAATTTGATTTGAGTAGCGCCCGCGTCAATGGCATTTTCGAGCAATTCTTTTACCACCGAAGCCGGACGTTGAACGACCTCTCCGGCCGCAATTTGATTGGCTACATGATCTGGTAAAAGGGAAATAACATTACTCATAAACCGCAAATGTACAATTAAAATAACGCCGAGTTTTTACGGATTATACGACTTTAAAAAATATTGGCTAAAACGAAATTTACACACGAATACTTATAAAACGGGTACAAAATGAATTATTCCCTAAATCCTTGTATAATTTCTTAATCATAAGTATTTGATTTTCATTAATTTGAGATTAATAATTAGAATTCGGTATCTCTGCTCGCTTCTTTAACTTTTTTATTAACAAAAAAATGTTAATTTTTGCATTCTATAATTTTTAACATGAAGAAGTTCTCACTGTTTTTGGTTGCCTTAACCTGTTTGGTTTATACCCAAAATCTAAATGCTCAGGATGCGTCGATTCTGAAATCCTTTATCAACGAAAACGACATTGCTATTCGCAGCGTACAAAAGCACAGCATTAATTTAACTGATCCGTCAGCCGAAACAATCGTTAAGGAGTTATTAATGCTTCAAATAGCTTCAGTAGCTGCATTCGAATCTAACTCTAAACAAAGTGCTGATATAGCATTTGCGGTAAGAAAAAGATGTTCCGACTTCCTTAAAATAAACTCAAAAACATCTCTTGAGTATTTAATTTTTACAGATATGGAAAGAAACTTCTTTAAATCTCCGCAACCCATTAATGAGCCGGATACTTACTTGAGTAATGATGAAAATCAGAAAATAAAATCACTCAACTCAAAAGATCCTCACCTTTTTGATAACCTTGAAACTCGTCTAAAATAAGAGCATTTATTTCATTTAAATCATAGTCACTATGAATCGTTTTTTTAAGTTTTATTATTTTGTTTTTGCATTGATAATGATCCTGCCAAAGTTTGGCTCTGCTCAATGTGTAAATCCAAGTGTAAATGCGCAGGTTGCTACCGGCCCATCTACCACTATTTGTTCGGGTAACTGCGCGAATTTAACTGCCAGTGTGGTACCTCCACCTAATGCTACAACCAGTTATTCAGTAGCTTCTGTCAGTTACTCAACACATCCATATGTAGGGGGGTCAAACGTTTTTGCAACTTCTTCTGATGATTTATGGAGTGATTCTATCAGTATTGGTTTTAATTTCTGTTTTTACGGGCAATCCTATAGTAAATTATGCGTTGGATCTAACGGAGAAATTACATTCGACCTTTCTAAAGCAAATACATTTGAATCATGGATTACAACCCAAATTCTTCCAAATCTTACTGAGCATCCCGGAAGAACTATTTGTGGTGCTTACCGCGATTATGATCCGTTTCCGGGAGGAGTTGTTCGTACCTATACTACAGGTGTTGCTCCTTGTCGTGTTTTCGTTGCTTATTGGAGTGGCGTGACTTTATTTTCATGCGGATCACCGGTTTCTTCTTTTCAAATTGCGCTTTATGAAGGATCGAATCAAATTGCGGTAAACATTGTAAACAGTACAGCTTGTACAACCTGGAATAATGGCCGTGGTTTAATTGGTATACAAAATGCAAACGCAACTGCATTTACTGCACCACCAACACGTAATACATTAGCAGCTTGGACTGCAATTAACGAATCATGGCGGTTTGTTCCAACGGCTGCACCAAGCTTCAGTGTTAACTGGGCCGGACCGGGAGGATTTAGCGCTACAGGTTTAACTGCAGCTCCTTGTCCAACAACCACAAGTACTTATACTGCTTCATTAAATTATTGCGGCGGAACCAGAACATCAACCGTACAAGTTGTAGTGGGTAACCCTACCGTAACAGCAACCGCCTCTTCTAATACATTTTGTGCTCCAGGTTCAGTAACATTAACCGGTTCAGGCGCTACTTCCTATACTTGGCAAACACCGTCAGGAAACTTTACTGGTTCAACATTAGCAGTATCTCCTACAATTAGTACAACCTATACTTTATTTGGTTTAAGCGGTGCATGTACAAGCTCAACAACGATTGGTAT
>CAYQDP010000121.1:0-2048 GCA_964416235.1 uncultured Flavobacteriaceae bacterium
TAAAACGCGGGAGTTGGTAATAGAAACTTTTGAAAGAAGTGAAAGTGAAGTGAAAGATGGTATGGATATTTCTTTATGCGCCTTAAATTTAAAATCTATGGAAATGGAGTGGGCGGGTGCTAATAATCCATTGTGGGTAGTGCGCAATAAGGAATTGTTAGAGTACAAGGCCGATAAACAACCCATCGGAAAATACGCCGATGAAAAGCCATATACCAATCATACTGTTAATTTGCAAAGTGGAGATTCGATATATGTTTTTACGGATGGTTTTGCGGATCAGTTTGGCGGACCAAAAGGAAAGAAGTTTAAATACAAACATCTGGCCGAATTATTAATCGCAAATTCACATAAGACTCCTGATGAACAGAAGAACACCTTAAGCGGTACGTTTGATACATGGAAAGGAAATCTTGAGCAAATTGATGATGTATGCGTGATTGGCTTACGAATCTGATTATCTAAGTTTTTTCACTAACCATTTCCGGCTAGGTTCTTCAATTAACTTATAGCTTATAAAAGCGAGAATGATTGTAATCAGGAAGACAATTGCCAAATTTAATCCGCTTGTGCCAAGATGCGTTCGTGCAATTTTTAAAACCGGTCGGTGCGCCATGTAAAACCCGTATGATATTTCTCCAAAGAGAACAACGGGTTTGAATCCCAGAATAAAAAAATGCTCGCTATTGGCGATAAGTGATATGAAAAATGTAAACAAAATAATAAGTTGAAACGGATCGTACCAGCTGCCAAGAAATAAAAAGTTTAAGTATGTTTTTGTGAACGGCATAAGTAGAAATAAAAGCAAACAAACGCGTCCTATCCATATCATTACCGGTTTTTTGAATAAGGATAAGCTGTTGTTTTCTTCGCCCATGGCTACCATACTTCCACCAAAAAAGAAAATTGCCATGGAGGGCATGATGTGAGGAATTTTATGGATGTAAAGTGCAATGCAGATGGAAACAATCAAAAGTAGAAAGCCGATACCTGCTGCTGTAACATAAGATGATGTTTTTGTTTTTTTGCTAAGGTACCAGAGTAAAACAAAGCAAATATAAAGTTGAAATTCTACGGGAATAGTCCATGGCTCATATGGTGAATTGATTAAAATCAGTGTAGTAAGAAACTTTATAGGCGCTGTAAAATCATAATGAAAATCCGGATAAATAGTTAGCGTAACAAGCAACGAAACAAAGAGTATAAAGAAATACAAGGGGAATATTCGAGCCGAACGCGCGATAAAGTATGATTTTAAATTTTCACGGTTAAAATCCCGTTTTAAGTAGATTCGCGTAATGAGATAACCACTTAAAATAAAAAAGGCAATGATGGCGGGTTTGTTGTAGGCGCCTTCTAAGAAAGCTTTCGGAAGAAAACCATCTTTAACGGCGTGAACAACAAAAATCATAAGGGCTGTTAATCCACGTAAGCCGGTTAATTGCGGAACATACTTCATTGCTATAATGAATGTACTCAATCCATTTCAATAAAACAAAACCCCACTTTTTATAGCGAGGTTTCTGATTTAATCCGTGATTAATTATTTTGCTTTTTCCTTCAGTAAAGCTTGTTCCAGTACTTCACTCATTTGTGTTACATACGTGAATTTTAAACCTTTTAAGTAATCGGCTTTAATTTCATCCACGTCTTTTTTATTATCGGCACACAAAATTATTTCTTTAATACCTGCACGTTTGGCCGCTAGTATTTTTTCTTTGATACCTCCAACCGGTAATACTTTTCCGCGTAATGTTATTTCTCCGGTCATCGCAATGCTTTTCTTTACCTTTCGATGCGTTAACGCACTGGCAATGGAAGTTAACATGGCAATTCCGGCACTCGGACCATCTTTAGGTGTTGCGCCTTCAGGAACATGTAAATGAATATTGTAATTATCAAAGATCTCGTGATCCAAATTCAACACATCCGGATGGGCTTTCAAAAATTCTAAAGCAAGCGTAGCACTTTCTTTCATCACATCGCCTAAATTTCCGGTTAGGGTAAGTTTTTGTGATTTGCCTTTACTTAAACTGGTTTCGATGAAT
>CAYQDP010000121.1:2060-7738 GCA_964416235.1 uncultured Flavobacteriaceae bacterium
CACCGCCCACTTGTGTCCAGGCCAAACCTGTCACCACACCTGGGGTGTCATTTCCTTGATATTTATCTTTGATGTGCGCAGGACCTAATATCTTGATTAATTCTTCTTCTGTGATTTTAGGTTCGGGTTTTTCACCGGCAATATGTACAGCTACATAACGAGCGATTTTGGAAATTTTCTTTTCGAGATTACGCACACCGCTTTCTGCAGTGTAATTTTCAATCACATGTTCAATAACTTTATCGCTTAATTTCAACTGCGATTTCTTTAATCCGTTTTCTTCAATTTGTTTCGGTACTAAATGACGCTTGGCGATTTCTAACTTTTCTTCAATTGTGTAGCCGTTTACTTCAATAATCTCCATACGGTCGCGAAGCGCAGGCTGTATAGTGTTTAAATTATTGCAGGTAGCAATGAACATCACTTTACTTAAGTCGTAATCCAATTCTAAAAAATTATCATAGAAAGTAGAGTTTTGCTCAGGATCTAAAACTTCCAATAGAGCAGAGGAAGGGTCACCATGAAAATCACTGCCTACTTTATCAATTTCATCCAATACAAAAACAGGATTGGAGCTTTGCACCTTTTTTAAATTTTGTAATACGCGCCCGGGCATAGCACCAATGTAGGTTTTACGGTGACCGCGAATTTCACTTTCGTCTTTTAATCCACCCAAACTCATTCTAACGTATTTTCTACCTAAAGCCTTAGCAATACTTTTTCCCAATGAGGTTTTTCCTACGCCGGGAGGTCCGTATAAACAAATGATCGGTGCTTTTAAATCACCTTTTAGTTTAATAACAGCTAAATGTTCTAAGATGCGTTCTTTTACTTTCTCTAAACCATAATGATCTTCGTTCAGAATTTTCTCCGCATTCTTGATGTCGAAATTATCTTTGGTATAATCACCCCAAGGTAACTCCAGCATCAACTCAATATAATTAGTTTGTACAGCGTATTCGGCCGCATTTGGATTCATGCGTTGTAATTTGCTGAAGTTTTTATCGAATACTGCTTGAACTTCCTTACTCCATTTTTTGCTTTTCGCTTTTTCTTTAAACTCATTCAATTCTTGTTCGAAATTATTTCCGCCCAATTCTTCCTGAATGGTTTTCATTTGTTGGTGAAGAAAATATTCGCGTTGCTGTTTATCTAAATCATGCTTGGTTTTATTTTGAATCTGATTTTTTAATTCAAGCATTTGTAATTCCTTATTCAGATTAGCCAACACCAACATCGAGCGCTGTTTCAAATCCGGCACCTCCAGCATGCTTTGTTTATCCTGCGTGCTGGCATTCATGTTAGAAGAAATGAAATTGATTAAGAAAGTTGTACTCTCAATATTGTTTAATGCAAAACCAGCTTCTGTAGGAATGTTTGGCGATTGCTTAATGATTTGATGAGAGATTTCTTTTAGGTTGGAGATGATAGCCTGAAACTCTTTATCATTTTTTGGCGGTTTAATTTCATCAAATGCTTCAACAGCGGCTTTATGAAATGGCTCGCTCTGAATAAATTCTTTTATTTTAAAACGCTTTTTACCCTGAATAATAACGGTTGTATTACCATCGGGCATACGCAACATTTTGATGATGTGCGCTACAGTTCCAATATTGTTTAAGTCCTCATAATTGGGTTCTTCAACGGCATCACTTTTTTGAGAAACTACGCCAATGGTACGGTCGCCTTTATAACTCTCTTTTATAAGAGCTATGGATTTATCACGACCAACAGTAATGGGAATAACCACACCCGGAAATAAAACTGTATTACGGAGCGGTAAAATTGGCAGTACATCAGGCAATTTCTCGGCCTGCATATTATCTTCATCCTCTATAGATAAGAGGGGAATAAAATCAGTATCCTCGTCAATCCCAGGGTTAAAGGGCATCCTGTCGCTATCACTAAAAAAATTCATACTTAATTTGTTAAATGCTTACTGTAAGTTACCATTATTGTGCCAAATAACAAAACCCGACTTTATGGCATAAAAAAGCCCCCTAAGTTCAGGAGGCTTTTTATTACAATGATTATAATTTGATTACAAATCTACTTTTACTTTAGCGAATCCCGCTTTAGCATATTCACCACTCTTTAATTTATGTACAATTTTAGAGAAAGTGTCTACTGTGTATTTCACATCTTCTAAAGTGTGTGTAGCAGTTGGAATAACGCGAATAATAATCATTCCCTTAGGAATAACAGGGTAGGTTACTACCGAGCAGAAGATGCCGTAATTTTCACGCAAATCGTGAATAATATTAGTTGCTTCAGCTACTTCTCCACTTAAATAAACAGGCGTTACGCAACTATTAGTATCTCCTAAATTAAAGCCGGCATCTCTTAATCCTTTTTGTAAAGCATTGGTAATTTCCCACAATTTTGCTTTGTATTCAGGGTGCTTGTTGATTAATTCGAGACGTTTTAATGCGCCAATTACCAATGGCATTGGCATTGATTTAGCATAAATCTGCGAGCGCATGTTATAACGTAAATATGTAATGATTTCTTTTTTCGAACTGATAAATCCGCCAATTAATGCGAATGATTTTGCAAAGGTTCCGAAATAAATATCAATTCCATCCTGACAGCCTTGTTCTTGTCCTGTTCCACCACCTTTAGCACCGAGTGTTCCGATACCGTGCGCATCATCAACAAATAAACGGAAGTTGTATTTTTTCTTGAATGCTACAATCTCTTTTAATTTTCCTTGGTCGCCACGCATTCCAAAAACTCCTTCAGTAATTACTAAAATGGCACCACCGGTTTCATTGGCCAATTTAGTAGCGCGATCCATTTGCTTTTCAAAATCAACCATGTCGTTATGCTTATAAACATAACGTTTACCCATGTGAAGACGAACTCCATCTAAAATGCAAGCATGACTTTCAGAATCGTAAACAATTACATCGTGACGGTCAACCAATGCATCAATGGCACTCACCATAGCCTGGTAACCAAAGTTGCAAAGAATGGTGTCTTCTTTCTCTACTAATTGCGAAAGACCTTTCTCAAGCAATTCGTGATTGTCGGAATTTCCACTCATCATCCTTGCACCCATAGGTAAGCCTAAACCATACTGTTGCGCTGCTTCAGCATCTGTTTTTCTTACTTCAGGATGGTTTGCTAAACCTAAATAGTTATTTAAACTCCAGTTCAACATTTTTTTGCCACGATACTCCATGTGTGGACCGATTTCTCCTACTAGTTTAGGAAAAAAGAAATAGCCATGACCACTTTCGGCATGCATACCAAGTGGTCCCATATTTTTTACAACTTTTTCGAATATATCTTTCATAATGCGTGTAGATTAAGATGGACAAAAGTAGGCATTTTTAGCGTATTTTCCTAGGGATAAACCATTGATTTGTAGAGGTACTTTATTGTTCAATTATCAACATTCACATTAGTTTGAAGCCATATCCGTAACTTTGAAGCTTATGCTTGATACGCATTGTATATACAACGGACACATTATTAGTATTTACGAGCCGGCGGTTTCGTTTAGCAACCGTGCTTTTAGATACGGTGATTCTTTGTTTGAAAGCATTCGCGTGGCCAACGGCAAAATCATGTTTTTGAAAGATCACATCACGCGTCTGAAATTAGGTATGACTGTGATGCGAATGAACCTTCCGGCAGAATTTAACACCGAAAACATTGAAGCCCTGATAAAACTCCTTTTGGTGAAAAATCATTTAGGAAGAGATGCGCGGGTAAGATTAACTGTGTTTAGAAATGAAGGTGGATTTTATACACCTGATACTAATGATATATCATTTTTAATTGAAGCAGAGGCTCTGGAAAATGAAGGGTATGTTCTAAATCAAAAGGGATTATGGGTGGATATTTACACCGATATGAAAAAGCAGTTGAATAAACTTTGTAATTTGAAACATGGTAATGCTTTGTTTTATGTGATGGCAGGATTAGCAAAAACATCTATGAAATTAGATGATTGCTTATTGATTAACGAAAATGGCACAATTTGCGAAGCTATCAGCTCTAATATTTTTGTGGTAAAAAATGGAGCTTTATATACAGCACCACTTAACGAAGGATGTGTAGATGGCATTATGCGTAAGCAAATAATGCGCTTGGCAACTGCTAATAAAATCTTAACTTTCGAAATGCCAATTACAATAAATTCCCTTATGAATGGCGATGAGTTGTTTTTAACCAACGCCATTAAAGGAGTAGAGTGGGTTGGACAATATAAAAATAAATTTTACACCAATCGCATGGCCGCTTTTTTTACAGATAAATTAAATGAACTTTCACGACACGAATAATTATGAACCGCAAGAAATTAATTGAAGAAATAAAAAATAAAAAATCGTTTTTATGTGTAGGACTTGATCCTGATGTAGACAAAATGCCGAAGAAATTCTTAGATGAGGAAGATCCAATATTTGAGTTTAACATGGCAATTATTGATGCAACGGCAGAGTATTGCGTGGCCTTTAAGCCAAACACTGCTTTTTACGAAGCTTATGGTTTAACAGGTATGGAGAGTCTCGAAAAAACCATCAAATATATTAAAGCTAATTATCCCGATCATTTTGTTATTGCAGATGCAAAGCGTGGCGATATTGGAAATACGTCGGTGATGTATGCCAAAGCATTTTTCAAACGATTAAATGCTGATGCCATTACAATTGCACCTTACATGGGAAGTGATTCTGTAAAACCATTTTTAGGTTTCGAAAACAAGTGGGCCATTGTATTAGGTTTAACAAGTAATGAAGGTTCTGCAGATTTTCAAATGAAAGCGGTAGATAATGAACCATTATTTATGAATGTGATTAAAACTTGTGCAAGTTGGGGAACCCCTGAAAACATGATGTTTGTGATTGGCGCAACCAAAGCAGAAATGATGGGGCCGATTCGCGCTTTGGTTCCGGATCATTTTTTCTTAGTACCGGGAGTTGGGGCACAGGGAGGTTCTCTGGAAGATGTTTGCAGATATGGTTTAAATAAAGATATCGGTTTATTGGTAAATGCTTCACGTAATATCATCTACGCGAGTAATGGTGATGATTTTGCGGAGAAGGCAGCCGCTGAAGCAAAAAAATTAAGTTCACAAATGAGTGTTTACGTTAAATAAAAATAACATGGAAGAAAATAAAAACCCTAATCAAATTGATATTGAATTAAGCGAAGAAATCGCGGAAGGAATTTATTCAAACTTAGCTATCATAACTCATTCACAAAGTGAGTTTGTTTTGGATTTTATAAAAATGATGCCGGGTGTTCCTAAGGCAAAAGTAAAATCACGTATTGTTTTAACTCCACAACACGCGAAGCGTTTGGTTAAGGCCTTGGCAGATAATGTGAATCGTTTTGAAGCTGCTCATGGTAAAATAAAAGATTTGGAAGCGGGAGCTTTGCCGTTAAACTTTGGCGGACCAACAGCGCAGGCGTAAAATTGTCACAGTTCAATTTGCAACCCATCATAAGCGAGTTGAATGAAATTAGGTAATTCCAGGCTTACTTCTTCATGTGACCCTAATTGATGCGAAATGTGGGTGAAGTAAGCGTGTTTAGGTTTTAACTCTTCCATTAATTCAATTGCTTCCTCAAAGGTGAAATGCGAAATATGATGATTTCTTCTTAAAGCATTTACTACAATTACTTCCGACCCTTTTATTTTTTCTTTTTCTTCTTCACTAATGTAA
>CAYQDP010000122.1:0-7735 GCA_964416235.1 uncultured Flavobacteriaceae bacterium
CTTTCCGAAACGTTTGCTGTAGGTATTGCTTTCCGCTACATTAACTCCAACTTAACCGGCGGCGTAACATTATCTAACGGTCAGTCAACAAAGGCAGGTCAAACTGTTGCAACCGATGTAACGATGACTTATAAAACCAAAAAAGGTTGGGAATTAGCAGATAAAAAAGCAACCGGAACAATTGGTTTAGCATTTACAAATATTGGAGGTAAAATCTCTTATACTACTGTAAAAAATTACATTCCAATTAACATGCGTTTAGGTGGCGGGTTAAAATTTGACATTGATGATTACAACACTTTCGGGATGTATGCCGATTTAAATAAATTACTAGTTCCTACTCCGCCGGTTTATCAAAAAATGAAAACTGTTAGTGGAGCTGATTCGAGTGCTATTGCAATTGACCCTGCTACAGGCGCTCCAATTATTGAAAGCGGAAAAGATCCTAACCGTCCGGTGATGGCAGGTATTTTTGGTTCGTTTAATGATGCTCCGGGTGGATTTAAAGAAGAGTTAAGAGAAATTAATATCGCTGCTGGTTTCGAATATTGGTATGCAAAACAATTTGCAGTGCGAGCAGGTTATTTCTTCGAACACAAAACAAAAGGAGCTCGTCAGTTTTTTAATATTGGTTTAGGTGTACGATACAGTGTATTTGGTTTGGATATGGCTTATTTAATTCCAACAACTTTACGTAATCCATTACAGAACACTTTACGCTTTACTTTAACATTCGACTTTGATGCATTCAAGAGTCAGAATAAGGAAGCCGCCGCTACTACTCCTGCTCCTTAATTTTTTCAAGAAGATACTCGTAAAACTTTAAACAAGTTAGCGTATCCAAATTACAATAATCAATAAGCTGCTGCTTGTATGTTTCTCTGATAATTGGATTAGGCTCATTTGACAGAGCCTCGTATTTGTACATTGCTGTGATTCCACTTTGAATTTCCAATTTATTGTAATCGGCTGTTTCATCCAGAATATCCGCTATTGCCTTTAAAGAAAAGTTACCATTAAATTTCGGATTGTAATAAAAGAAATTCTGAACCAAATCAGAGAGGTCGATTATTTTTTTCCGAATGCTATTTAAATCCCTTGAAAATTCAGGATACAAAGATTCAATTTTAGCAATAACCTGAAGCTCCAGATTTTTATCATAAACAACCACATTATCAAACTTCTCCATAGCATAAATCAAGGCCACCGTAAATGCTTTAATGTCGTTACTGCCTTCCGGAATCAAATGATGGTAGTAATTTAGTTCACCGTTTTTTCTGCTACAAACTGAAAACAAAAAAGGCAATTGTTCGAAAGGCTTATGTCCTTTGTATTTGGGAACAGCCGGCGACCAAACCTCCATATCCATAAAACAACTGTTGATGCCAATCTTCTTGAGTAGCTTTTTTATCTCCTCGGAATTAAAATACTCTTTGTTCTCTTTTATACACTCAATTTGAATTTTAATATGCGGTTTTATATCGCCGGTAATATCAACTTTATCAACTGTATCTTTACCACTTTGATACCAGTTAAACAAAGTGTCTCTATCTGATTTCCCAATTTTGAAAACCGATTTTTCATTGGAGATATTTTTCCAGCAAGTTCCTGTAAAATCGCAGGCATAAGGAGAAAAACAGTGCTTTCCGATAGCAATTTCAGGAGTCACATTTTTTTCAAGCATTAAATTAATTTCAGAAACTTTATGTGTAAAGAAGTCGAGGTTTTTCTCAGCATCGGCACTGATGTTTCGTTTCTTAAATAATTTATTCAATTCAAGTTCCTCTCCTAAAACGTAATCACCGTTCAAAGTAACCAAATACAAATTCGAGAAAAGAGGCAAAGCGTTTTTCAAAACATAATATTGCAAACACGCGTCCTTAACATAAACTTCACTCACCTTCAAAGAACTTTTTACTTCGTAGGCGTTCCATTTCTCGCCATCAAAATATAAAATGTCAACCATTATCAAAACACTATTAAAAACAAACGTAGCTTCATAAATAGTGGTGGTTTTATTTTGCAGTAATTGTTGCGTGTTGTTGGCTACTTCCTGTGCACCTTTTGCATTATGTGAAGCGTCGATACCTCCGGGAAATAATTGTTGCGCTAAATGCCCTACTTCGTGCCCACGATTAAAGGTAAATTGTTTCTCTTTAGAAATTGGATCGCGTAAATAAGGAAATTTTTTATAAAGAAAAAAAGCTTTCGGACATTGGTCGTACTTTAAAAAACCTGATTTGCTGATTTTATAAAGTTCCTGCGACATTAAATAAATTAGAATTAAGCGATTTTTAAATGCTTAATAGTTTCGGTTGGATTAGCACTTGCAAACACAGTATTACCAGCCACTAAAACATCAGCGCCGGCTTGCAATAATTTTTTGTAATTATTTAAATCAACACCGCCGTCGATTTCAATTAAGGTGTGTGCTTTCTTATTTTTAATCATTGCCTTCAATACAGCAATTTTGTGGTAAGTATTCTCAATGAATTTTTGTCCGCCAAAACCTGGATTTACACTCATCAAACACACCAAATCCACATCGCAAATTACATCTTCCAATGTATGAATGTTAGTATGAGGATTTAACGCAACACCTGCTTTCATTCCATTAGCTTTTATGGATTGAAGCGTGCGATGTAAATGCGTACAAGCTTCCATGTGTACAGTTAAAATATCAGCTCCGGCTTCCTTGAAAGTAGTGATGTAACGATCCGGATCAACAATCATTAAATGAACATCCAAAGGTTTCTTCGCGTGTTTTTTAATTGCTTTGATAACCGGAAAACCAAATGAAATATTCGGAACAAAAACACCATCCATCACATCCACATGAAACCAATCCGCTTCACTTTTATTAATCATTTCAACGTCGCGTTGAATGTTTGCGAAGTCGGCCGATAAAATAGATGGAGCCACTATATGTGCCATGGATTTAGATTTTAATACAAATTTAAAACAAAAACGGATTGCAGTTTTTGCAATCCGTTGATATTATCAAAAATAGTAAACATTAATTAAAAGCATTGAAGCCTGTAACATCCATTCCTGTTATTAATAAATGAATGTCATGAGTTCCTTCGTAAGTAATTACAGATTCTAAATTCATCATGTGACGCATAATTGGATACTCTCCTGTAATTCCCATTCCGCCGTGAATTTGGCGCGCTTCACGCGCAATGGTTAAAGCCATATTTACGTTATTTCGTTTTGCCATTGAAATTTGAGCCGGAGTTGCACGGTTTTCGTTTTTCAACTGACCTAAACGATACGTTAATAATTGCGCTTTGGTGATTTCAGTAATCATCTCCGCCAATTTTTTTTGTGTTAACTGAAATGCTCCGATTGGTTTTCCGAACTGAATACGCTCTTTACTATAACGCAAAGCACTATCATAACAATCCATAGCGGCACCAATTACTCCCCATGCAATACCATAACGAGCACTGTTTAAACAACCCAACGGACCCTTCAATCCTTTGATGTTTGGGAAAATATTTTCTTTCGGAACTTTTACATTATCAAATACCAATTCTCCGGTTGCACTAGCACGTAAACTCCATTTACCGTGAGTTTCAGGCGTCGTAAATCCGGCCATTCCGCGCTCAACAATTAAACCACGAATTTCACCGTTATCATCCTTCGCCCATACAACAGCGATATCAGCAAATGGTGAATTACTAATCCACATTTTTGCACCATTTAAAATAACGTGCTTACCATCTCCTGCATCTTTAAAATTGGTTAACATTCCCGCAGGATTACTTCCGTGATCTGGTTCTGTTAAACCAAAACACCCCATCATTTCTCCTGCCGCTAATTTTGGTAAATATTTTTTCTTTTGCTCCTCGCTTCCATAAGCGTAAATCGGATACATTACCAAAGAACTTTGAACTGAAGCCGTAGAACGTAAACCGCTATCGCCACGCTCAATTTCCTGCATTAAAATACCGTATGAAATTTGATCTAAGCCCGGACCTCCGTATTCAGTTGGAATGTACGGACCAAACGCTCCGATTTCAGCCAAACCCTTTATCCAATGTTTTGGAAACTCTGCTTTTTGAGCAAAATCTTCAACCGTTGGAGTTACTTCTTTTTTTACCCATGCACGGGCAGTTTCACGAATTAATTTATGTTCGTCGGATAATAACTCATCCATTAAATAATAATCGTGTGCCTGAAAATTATCTGTAGCCATTGTTTTAAAAATTTGAGCAAATGTACTAAAATACCCTCAGCAATAAAGCATTTTTAAATAAGATTTTGTTTAAGTATATTTGTTATGAATGGGTTTAAAATACAAACTGTTACCGGTTCTTATTATCGCTTTATTTTTAGGAAGTAAGGCACAGGATATTCATTTTTCGCAATACAACGGTTCACTATTAAACCTCAACCCAGCTTTTACAGGATTGTTTGATGGTGATTATCGCTTGAATGGTATTTATCGCAGTCAGTGGCAAAGTGTACCCGTACCCTATCGTACTGTTTCTTTCGCAGGAGACATGCGTTATAAACCCAAACAATTATTTTCTGATTGCTTTGGCATCGGCATTCTGTTTAATAACGACAAAGCGGGAGATGCATTTTATACCAACAACCAATTTTACGTTAATTTATCTTACATCCATAAATTAAAAAGTGATTCTTCTTTACTCATCAGTGTTGGATTAAACACCGGATTAAACGCTGCTAATTTCAATTACAACGAAATGACATTTGATAGTCAGTTTGACGGCTATTCTTATAACAGTTCGTTAGGCACTGGTGAAAATTTTCAAAAAACTAAAACAACTTTTGGTGATTTGAATTTGGGATTTGCCGCCCAGTATTCATTCTCCCAATTTACACGTTTGATTTATGGTTTTTCATTTAACCATTTATCCAATCCGGTTATAAGTTATCAAGGAAATCCTACCAGCAAACTCGATAGCAAATTAGGAAACTACTTAAGCTTTGAAATACCTGTTACGTCTAACAATAAATTTATATGGCAAACTGAAATTTTATATTCACATCAAGGAAAATACAATGAATTTGTTCCGGGCACCAATATGAAATATGTATTCGATAGCAATATCAATAACACCGCCTCCTTAGGTTTTTACTTCAGAACGAGAGATGCATTTATTGCAAGACTTGGTTATACTTTCAAAACTACAACAGCAGGAATCAGCTACGATTTGAATACAAGTAAATTTTTAGCAGCTACCAACCGTCGCGGAGCATTCGAAATATTTATTACGCACATCATTAAGAAAAACAGACCTTTTGTTGCCAAGAAACGTGTCTGTCCTGTATTTATGTAGTTTGTGAAAAAAAACTTTGCTCCAACATATTCATTTCTTTTTCTGGCGATAGCTTTTATGTTATCGTTTTCATTATCTGCTCAAAATAAAAAGCAGCTCTATGCAAGTGGAGTAAAAAGCATGGATGAGAAAGATTATTTCTCCGCCGCTCAATATTTTAACCGCTTAATTCTGTTGGATTCTACGCAAGCATTGTATCAGTATAAATATGCAGAAGCCTCTCGATTAAATTACGATTTTGATATTGCCTATCATTGGTATGACAAAATCATGAAGGAGGATAATGGAAAAATGTTTCCTGAAACACCCCTTTGGATGGGGATGATATTAAAAAGCAAGGCAAAATATAAAGACGCGAAAAAATATTTTGATAAATACGCTAAGAAAAACAGAAACAGTAAAGATACGCAACGGAAACTTTATGTATTAAAAGCCGAACAGGAAGTAAAAGCTTGCGATGAGGCTTTAATAATTATGTCTAATCCTTTGAACGTTGTGATAGAACATTTGGATACGAATGTAAACAGTAAAGTAAGTGAATATGGTCCTATTGAAATTGATACGGCTTTAATTTTTTCTTCCTTAAGAAGTACAGGTAATTCTAAGCGCGACATCAATAATGTTGCCTTCAATAAACTGTATGTTTCAAAAAAACAAAATGAAAACTGGACAAAAGCCAAAGCTTTGGATAGTTTGATGAATGCTTCGAACATTCATAATGCAAACACAAGTTTCAATGAAGATTTTACTAAAGTATTTGTATCACGATGCAATGCTGTTAATTCAGTGGAATACAATTGTCAGATTTATTTTTCTCAATACATTGATGGCAAATGGACGCAATTAGCAGCTTTGCCGCCGCCGATAAATATTTATCAATCTAACAATACGCAACCTCATGTTGCCAAATTAAATGGAAAAAATGTTTTGTTTTTCAGCAGTAAACGCGAAGGTGGTGAAGGTGGTTTTGATATTTGGTATAGTTACTTCGATAAAAACATGGAGTTTAGCGCTCCTAAAAACGCTGGTAAAAAAATTAACACAGCAGAAGATGAAATTACACCTTGGTATGTTCAGGAACAAAACACACTTTATTTTAGCAGTACCTGGCATAAAGGCTTAGGAGGCTTTGATATTTTTAAAAGTGAATATAAAGAAGGAATCTTTAATGAACCGGTAAACGCAGGCTCTCCTATTAACACCAGTTACAACGATATTTACTTTAGTATTAATTCTAAAAAGAATAAAGCCTACATTTCTTCAAACCGAATTGGCTCTTACTTTGAAGAGAAACAAAGTTGTTGTAATGATATTTACAGCTTTGCTATTACACCTTTAAGCGAACCTCCAAAACCGGTTGATACCACAAAATACATTATGGATCAATTGAAAGTTTTGTGTCCGCTTACATTATATTTTCATAATGATGAGCCAGATCCAAAGACAAAAAACATAACCACAACAAAGAGCTATAAGAAGACCTATGAGGATTACATTCTTCTTAAACCGAAATACTTCAACGAATATCCTAATGGATTAAAAGGCGACGACAAAACACAGGCAGAGGACAGATTAACTAATTTTTTTGAAGACAGTGTAGATGCAGGAATGCAAGACTTGGAAAAATTTGCGAAGCTGATGGAAGAAGTGTTGGTACGAGGTGAGAAAGTGAAAATAACAATGAAAGGTTATTGTAGTCCATTAGCAAGCACAGATTACAACGTTAATTTAGCAAAGCGAAGAATAAGTAGTTTGAGGAATTATTTTGCCGAATACAAAGATGGTGTATTTAAAAAATACATCAGTGCAGAAAATCCTGCCGCCGCAACATTGCTTTTGACGGATGTTGAAATTGGAGAATTACCGTTAAGTAAAGTAAGTGATGATGTGAAGGATGTTAAAAATTCTGTTTACAGTCCGTACGCAGCCCGAGAGAGAAAAATCCAAATTATTGCCGTGAGTAGTTTTGCGGATATTAA
Organism: uncultured Flavobacteriaceae bacterium; assembly: GCA_964416235.1. GTDB lineage: Bacteria > Bacteroidota > Bacteroidia > B-17B0 > Aurantibacillaceae > JAHEYG01. The sequence goes on from CAYQDP010000122.1 coordinate 7,292, forward strand.
ATAATTTATTATCTTTATTATAGCTCCCCGCTGAAGATTGTTTTATTAAAATTTTTAGCATGAAAAAATATCTACTTCTCTTAATCATTTTTAATGTTTCAACTAATGAAATTATTTCGCAAAATTCCGAATCCAAACATTTAAAAAACCACGATAAAAGTCCTTCCGGCATTAGGAATGACAACGGTTTTTACTTGTTCAATACTAAAGAAAAAGTAAATACTCCGGCTCGTCAGAAAAAGACAGTAAAGTCACAAAGTGAACATGTCTTAAAAGTCACAGCTGCAACAAAATTTACATCTTCAATCAATGGTTTTAATATTTTAGAGAAGTCGTCAAAGCCTTTTTGTTATAATTCAAAAATTAATATTTTGAGTTTTATTCATAACAAAAGTCAAACATATAATGCATCTCCATTCAGTAATTAAGGTACTATTGTAGGCA
>CAYQDP010000123.1:0-7716 GCA_964416235.1 uncultured Flavobacteriaceae bacterium
GAAATAAATCGGCCACGGTACCTTCATTTAAAAATAAAGCTTGCTGACTCTCACGAACAGTAAGCTTCGCGTTCATTTTTATTTCATTTTGGTAACGTGGAAATTTCCATACCAAAGTGTCATTTGTGTTGTCTGTCCATTCGATAATATCAATGAACTCATTTCTTATTTTATCAAATAATCCCATGATTATAGTTTTTAACTATATAAATGTAAAGAATTTTACGATTCCCTTTTCGTTAAAATGCATTAAACTTTGTTTTATAAAAGGGTGGTTTTGAAATGGATGAGCCCGTCACTTTTTTCTTGATAAAAAAGTGACCAAAAAATCAAGGCTGCATAGTATTTTGCTAAAATCTGAATTTATCAATCCGGCGCTACTGAGCGCAGAGCGAGAGGCAACGTAGCGCCCTCAGCACAGGCTCACGCTTTTGATAAATGCAGATTTTTTAACGCAAAATCCTATGAGGCCGAAATAAAATCACTCTAAACAAAAAGTAACAATGATAATCCTCATATTTGCAATGTAAATGGCTACAAAGCAAATAATAGTAATAGGAGGAGGTGCGGCAGGTTTTTTTGCAGCCATTAATGTTGCAGAAATGCATCACGATTATAGGGTAATTATTCTAGAGAAAAGCAATAAACTCTTATCTAAAGTTCGTATTTCAGGAGGCGGGCGATGCAATGTTACCAATTATACTTTTGAGACCAGTGAATTAGTAAAAAATTATCCGCGCGGCGCGAAAGAATTAAGACAAGTTTTCAGTCGCTTTGCGGTACAGGATACCATTGATTGGTTTGAAAAACGCGGCGTGAAATTGAAAGCCGAAGCTGACGGAAGAATGTTTCCTTTAACGGATAGTTCTGAAACAATTATCGATTGTTTTTTAAATGAGGCGAAGCGACTAAACGTAAAAATTAATTTGGAAGAAGAGGTGTTGGAATTAGTTAAGCAAGAGAACGGCCAAATACAAGTGATAACAAATCGTACAACTTATACCTGCGATGCGGTGATTTGCTCCAGCGGCGGACATAATCAAAAAAAGAACTACAATTTTATTGAGAAAGCAGGTCACACGATTTCCGAATTAATTCCAAGCTTATTTACCATTAATCTGAAAAACGAAGTCATTACAGAGTTGATGGGATTAAGTGTAAAGAATGCAACGGTGAGAGTAGAAGGAACCAAACATCAATATACGGGACCGGTTTTAATTACGCATTGGGGATTTAGTGGACCTGCAGTATTAAAACTTTCAGCCTTCGCCGCAAAAGACTTTTTCGAAAAGAATTATAACGCGGGAATCTTAATTAATTGGACGGGAAGTTTAAGTGAGGAGCAAGTCAAAAATGAATTTGAAAAGCATTCCGCTTCAAAAGCATTAATGGTGAATGCGCCATTGTTTGATATTCCGAAGCGGTTGTGGGAGTATATTTTACTGAGAGCCGAATTAGCTTTAACGAAACCCTGGATAGAGCTTGGTAAAAAACAACAAAATAAATTAGCCCAGGTGCTGTGTGCCGACCGTTACCAAATGCGTGGAAAAACAACCTTTAAAGAAGAATTTGTTACCAGTGGTGGCGTCAACTTAAAGGAAATTGATTTCAGGACCATGCAAAGTAAAATCATGCCCAATTTATATTTCTGCGGAGAGGTAATAGATATCGACGGAATTACCGGTGGTTTTAATTTTCAGAATGCCTGGAGTACAGCGTATGTGGCTGCGAGTTCGGTGGGCTGATGTTTAATGTTTAGTGTTTAGTGTTTGGGTTATCCATCACTCTTCTTGTTTCAAATTATCTCTGCGTCTCCACCTTCACTGCGTTACGTTGGATAAATCCGTGTGATACCACATCTCTGCGTCTCTGCGTGAAACCACAAAGCCTCGCTTTCATTCATAAATTATCTGCGTTGATCTGCGCCATCTGCGGGAAATAATCACTTTTCATTGGTAAATGCGGAGAATAACGACTATAATAACCGCAAAAATGCGGAGAATAATTTTGGAAATGCGGAGAATACGCCGTATATTTACCGCATAAATGCGGAGATTATATAGTCCTTATATCCATCAAAATAAACAATGGCCCAATTTTACCTGGGACATCCACACCTTATTGCCATTACTCACCACTGTTCGTCACCAACAGGGTCGTTTAAAAGGATATATGGAATTGCTGGGCTTTGCCATGCGTAACGAATCTACTTTACAAACGCTTACCATGGATGTGCTTAAATCTACCGAAATAGAAGGCGAGATACTCAACTCCGATCAGGTGCGTTCTTCCATAGCGCGTCGTTTGGGAATGGACATAGCCGGACTTGTGCCTGCCGACAGAGATGTAGAGGGTGTAGTGGAAATGATGTTGGATGCCACGCAGAAATACCACAAGCCTCTTACCAAAGAACGATTATTTGCATGGCATGCCTCTTTGTTTCCTTCCGGAAGAAGCGGTATGCATAAAATTAAAACGGGTGCCTGGCGTGATAATGATTTAGGTCCAATGCAGGTTGTTTCGGGTGCGCTGGGAAAAGAAAAAGTACATTATGAAGCACCCGATGCGAAGCGTTTAAATAAAGAAATGACTTTGTTCCTGAAATGGTTTAACACACAAAACGAATTAGATCCCGTTATAAAATCGGGCATAGCACATTTGTGGTTTGTAAGCATACATCCTTTTGATGATGGCAATGGACGCATCGCGCGCGCCATAGCCGATATGCAATTAACGCGCGCCGATGAAGACGCGCAACGATTTTATAGTATGTCGGCGCAGATACGTGTGGAGCGAAAAGCGTATTACGAAATGCTGGAGAAAACACAGAAAGGAAATTTAGACATCACGCCATGGTTAATGTGGTATTTAAATTGTTTGCAACGCGCTTTAACTACTACCGACAAACGCTTACAAAATGTGTTGAATAAAACTAAATTTTGGGATAAGCATACAAAAACCATCATAAACGAACGCCAGCGTTTAATGATCAATAAATTATTTGATGGCTTTGAAGGTAAGTTAACCTCCTCTAAATGGGCCAAAATAAATAAATGCTCCGCCGATACGGCCCTGCGCGATATAAACGATTTAATGAACAAGAAAATACTTACCAAAGAAGATGGCGGCGGTAGAAGTACAAGTTATGTTTTGAGGTAAGGAGAGCAAATAATGTTTTAAAAGAATGGATTGAAAACCAGCGTTAACAGTTTTCAGAATGCATGGGGCACAGTTTATGTTTTAATGAGTAATTTATAATAAAAGAATAAAATGTATAGAGGATTTGATTTAAGTTTAATTTGGAGCAAAGAAGAAGATTTTGCCAAGTATGTACCGGTAGGCGAGAGTATATATGAAGAAATGAAGGCAAAAATTAGCGATAGCCTTGATGTCTATTCGTTTTCTGATAAATCTTTAGATGGTTCAAAAATACAGGAAGAGTGGTTTCCTTTAATAGAAGCCGATATATTTATTTCTCACTCCCATAAAGATAAAAGGTTAGCTCTTTTTCTTGCGGGTTGGTTAAAAGAAAAATTTGGATTGATAGCATTTATTGATTCATGTGTATGGGGATATTCAAATGATTTATTAAAAAAAATAGATGATAAATACTCTTGGACTGATATTACAAAAAAGACTTATAGTTACGATAAAAGAAATTACTCAAATAGCCACGTTCATATGATACTGGTTACTGCCCTAAATATGATGATGGATAAAACGGAGTGTTTATTCTTTTTGAATACCCCTAAGTCTATGGAGATTTATGAAAATAGGCCAACTACCGATTCACCATGGATTTTTACGGAAATTGTTTTGTCAAAAACATTAAGAAGTAATATACCTGCTCGAAAATTAAAGTTGATAGAAAATATAGAAATAAAATTAAGCGAACAAGAACCGCTTAAAGTACGCTATAATTTAGATTTATCGCATCTTAAAAAAATAAGTACTTCTCAAATTTTTGGTGATTGGCAAAAGAATAAGGAAAATTTTAGAAATAAATTCGATGCTCTTGATGAACTATATAAGTTGTGAATCAACTAACCCTAATCTCCTCAATCACCAATTGAGTACTTACAACGCCTCTGAATTCGTTATCCTGGATTTTGAATACGATATCTACCGGAGTTTTTTTCTGGAAGAAACTTAAGAAGTCTCCTTTATCATAGGCGATCGCCTGAAAGCGTACATTGGGATTAATACTTTGAAATAATTCCAGCTTTAAATGATTTTGTCCAACTACTTTTCCCCAACCTGTATCCAACACATTTCTCGCCATAAATAGTGGCGTCATGTTTTCTGGTCCGTGTGGTGCAAACTGACGTAATATGCGTGTGGTTTTTTCACTGATTTCCTGCAACTCAATTTCAATGTCAATATCTACAATCGGAATTAATTGCTCAGGTAAAATACTTCCGGCAACAATGCGCTCAAATTTTTCCTGAAAGGCAGGCACATTTTCTTTCTTCATGGTTAATCCCGCCGCAAATTTATGTCCACCAAACTGCTCTAATAAATCGCTGCATTGCTCAATGGCGGCATACACATCAAAATCTTTCACACTGCGCGCTGAGCCTGTCGCTTTCCCGTCTGATTCGGTTAAAACAATGGTAGGCTTGTAATATTTTTCAATTAAACGCGAGGCTACAATTCCAATCACTCCTTTATGCCAACCCGGATTAAACAACACGGTTGATTTTTTAAACTCGGTCATCGGATCATTTTCCAAAATCACCTGCGCTTCCATAGTGGTGCCTTGGTCTAAATCTTTACGCTGCGAATTGGTGTTATTGATGCTTTTAGCAATTTCATTGGCTTCCTCTTCAGTTTCACTAATTAAAAGTTCAACCGATTTAGAGCCGTGTTCTAATCGCCCTGCTGCATTTATTCTTGGCCCCACAATAAAAACAAGTGTCATAATGGTTAAGACTTTTGTTATTTTATTGGAGTCGATAAGCGCTTTAATTCCAGGACGAGGATTGGAGTTCATTTTCTCCAAACCATAATAGGCCAAAATGCGGTTTTCTCCGGTTATAGGAACGATATCGGCAGCAATACTGGTTGCAACAAGGTCTAAATAATTTAAACACTCCTCAAAAGCGATATTGCTTTTTTGGCAATACGCTTGAATTAATTTAAAACCGATTCCACAACCGGAAAGTTCTTTGTAAGGGTAAGGACAATCGTTTCGTTTTGGATCGAGCACCGCATGCGCTTTTGGTAATTCATCTCCCGGAAGGTGATGATCACAAATAATAAAATCTACACCTTTTTCATTGGCGTAATTGATTTTATCAATCGCTTTAATACCGCAATCGAGCGCGATAATTAAACTGAAATCATTGTCGGCAGCGTAATCGATTCCTTTAAATGAAATGCCGTAGCCTTCTTTGTAGCGATCGGGAATATAATAACCAAGATTCGCTGTGATTTTTCTGAAGAAACTGTAAACAAGCGCAACAGAGGTGGTGCCGTCAACATCATAATCACCAAAAATTAAAATACGTTCGTTATTGTTGATGGCTTTTTGAATGCGTTCGATGGCTTTGTCCATGTCGCGCATCAAAAACGGATTATGTAGTTCGTTTAAATCGGGACGGAAAAAACTTTTTGCTTCATCGAAGCCTGATATTTTTCGCTGGAATAAAAGAGAAGCAATGATACGGTCGACGTTCAGGATTTCTTTCAAATTCCTAACGGTTTCCTCATTCCTATTATCTTTAATCTTCCAGTTTTTTTTCAAAGGGCAGGGTATTAAGCTATGTTATGGTAAACAGCAACAACATCATCATCATCTTCCATCTTCTCAATCATGGCCATAACTTCAGCTTCCTGCTCGGGGCTTAATTCGGTGGTAGTAGTTGGAATAAAAACCTTAGAAGATTCTTTTACATTGTATTTTTTCTCTTCTAAAGCACTTTGCATTTTACCAAAATCGGTAAATGCAGTTTGAATCACTAACTCATGATTTTCATCATCCCAGTTTAATTCTTCGGCACCGAAATCAATTAAATCTAATTCGGTATTATCTTTATCCAAGCCTGTGGAATCCACTTTAAACATTACCTTACGGTCGAACATAAAGCTTACAGAGCCGGAAGTTCCCAAAGCACCTTCAGCGCGGTTAAAGTACATACGTACACTCGCTACCGTGCGGGTTGGATTATCGGTACTGCATTCCACTAAAACAGGAACACCATGTGGTGCGTATCCTTCGTAAATGACTTCTTCATAGTTTGCCGAATCTTTTTCTGAAGCGCGTTTAATAGCCCCGTCAATATTAGCTTTTGGCATGTTAATGGCCTTAGCGTTTTGCATAATCATGCGCAAGCGCGGATTACTTTCAGGGTGTGGTCCGCCGCTTTTTACGGCCATTGCTATATCTTTTCCAAGTTTGGTAAACGCTTTTGCCATTTTAGCGTAGCGTTTAAACATGGTTGCTTTTCGTTTTTCAAATATCCTTCCCATGGGTTCTAATTTTTTACAAAAGTATTAATTTTTGTTACAAAGTTTCTCCAAGAGTGAACTTAAAGTACGTGTTAATTCCCTTCTTGAATACTGTGAAATTGCTTTTTTGTCCGGTGTTATATTCTGTCCAGAGAAAATTTTAAGAATATTTTCTTTTAATAAATTTTCGTCGTTAAAGTCGGAGATGAGTCCGCTTTGTGTTTGTTTCAATATCGCTGCTAAATCGCCGTCTGTTGGTCCGATGGCAAGAATAGGCACATTAGCCGCAAGGTATTCGAAAATTTTTCCGGTTAATATGCTTTTAGCGTTTGGTGTATTATTGACAAGGAGCAAAAGCACTTTGCTTTTTTGTTGTTCTTTTATCACTTCGTTGTGTGGCAGGTAATCAATTTTGCGGATAAACGAATCGAGTTGATAATGTTTCAGGCGTTCCATTACATAATAATCCACTTTCCCCACCAATTTAATTTCGAGATTGTTTTTAAAGTCAGAATTGATTTCGCACAATGATTTTAAAACCTTCCATAAAGTCTCCGGATTGCGGCTTTTTACGAGTGTACCAATGTGTGCAATGGAGAATTTTTTATCGGTTTCGATAGAGCCTTTATACAAATCATCTTCATCAAAACCATTGGTGATTACCGTAAATTTTTCGGGATTAGAACCAAGAATTGTTTTAAACTCTTCATTCATGCCGTTACCAATGCTAATAATGGAATCGGCGTTTTTAAGTACTTCTTTTTCGAGACGTTTATGTTTTTTGTCAGACGAAGAAGAAAGCATTAATTCTTTATAGAAATCGATATTGGTCCACGGATCGCGGAAGTCAGCCACCCATTTTATAGAAGGGAAATTCTTTTTTACACCCAAAGCTATGAGGTGCATCGAATGGGGCGGACCGGTAGATATGATGGCATCCACAGGATTCTTTTTCAGATAATCGTTTAAGTATTTTACAGAGGGATTAATCCAGAATTTACGCGCATCGGGAATAAAAAAATTACCTCTGATCCATACAGAAATTTTCTCCGTTATACTGGGCTTTTTGTTTTCTGACAGAAAGGAAGCATTTATTTTTTCATTTTGCTTTTTTCCAATGAAAGCTTTGTAAAAACTATATGGTTCCCAAATTTTAGTTTTTAAAACAGTAATGTTATTGGGAATATCTTTTTCAAGCGAAGCATCAATCACCGGCATTTCTGCATTTTCAGCAGTATAAACGATGGGTTCCCAGCCAAATTCCCG
>CAYQDP010000124.1:0-7707 GCA_964416235.1 uncultured Flavobacteriaceae bacterium
GCAAGAAGGAACCAGTCAGAAATTCGAATGGAAGTCAAATATTATTAATTACAGCGTAAAACCTGACTTTGCTTATTATTTAAATAGTAAAAACACCATTCGTTTTGGAGTACAGGCTATTTATTTTGATTTCGTACCGGGTAAAGCAGCTGTAACGGATAATAAAAACAACACTATAAATATCAGTCTCGAAAATAAGCGCGGAATCGAATACGGCGTGTATTTAGGTAATGAACAAAAACTTTTACCGCGCTTAACAGCTGAATATGGTATCCGTTGGAGTTTCTACAATTACCTGGGTGAAGGAACCGTGTATTATTATCGCGATACTATTCCAAATGAAGAACGACCATTGGAACGCGAAGAAAAGGCTAAAAGCTGGGAATCGATTAAATTTTACCACAATCCAGAGCCTCGCTTAGCTCTTAATTACACTATTGATGATAAAAGTTCCATTAAAGCCAGCTACAACCGGATGGCTCAATATATACAAATAGTTTCTAATACCGCGGCAAGCACACCGTTAGATGTGTATACTCCGGTAACGAATAATATTAAACCATTGGTGGCTGACCAAGGCGCTATCGGTTATTTTAGAAATTTTAAAGAGAATATGTACGAAACATCTGTTGAGATTTATTACAAGTACATGCAAAATCAATTAGATTATATTGACAATTCCGACCTTCTCTTAAATAAATATTTAGAAGCACAATTGTTACAAGGGCTAGGACGAGCCTACGGAGCAGAAGTTTATTTGCGCAAAACAAAAGGAAAATTAACAGGTTGGTTAAGTTATACTTATTCTAAAACGGAGCGATTAGTGCGCGGAATCTCCAATGATGAATGGTTCTTTTCAAAATACGACAGAACACACATGGTGAACACTTCTGCAACCTACGATTGGAAACGCTTTAGTTTCTCGGCTAACTTTGTTTATTTAAGCGGAACCCCGGCTACTTTCCCGAATGCTAAATTGCAATTGCAATCGATTAATATTCCTTACAATACAGAAAACAAACGAAATAACTATCGTAACACACCTTATCACCGTTTAGATTTGGCTGTTACTTATAATTTAACACGTAACCCTGAGGCAAAGAAACGTCATTCGGTGGTGGTGAGTGTTTACAACGTGTACAACCGCAGAAATGCTTTCTCAATTTACTTCCGTACAAAAGAAGGGGAGCCTATGCAAACAGAGGCTGTTCGTTATTCCGTAATCGGTACAATCATTCCTGCATTAACATATAATTTCAGATTCTAATTATGAAAAGATTTAGCATATTATTTAGTATTGTCCTTTCAATTGTATTTACTTCTTGTGAGGATGTTATTCAGGTTGAACTTGACAAAGGTGAAGATTTGGTTGTAATCGACGCATTTATAAATGGAAATAAAACCAATCAAAAAGTAAGGCTTACTTATACGGATGATTATTTCAGTTCCAAAAACCCTCCTGCTATAATTGGAGCAACGGTTAAGTTAACGGATTTATCGAATGGTAAAATTTATAATTTCACAGATATCAATAATGGGGATTATATCTATACGCCTACAGCTTCCGATACAATTGTACATTGGTTTCATAATTATAAACTTGAAGTAACTTACAATGGTAAAACATATAGTTCTGTAACTGAATCGAACCGTGCAGCGAAATTAGATAGTATTAGCGCTAAATATGAAGATGGTTCAAGTATTTTCGCTTCTGAACCAGGATACTATTGTGTTTTATGGGCACGTGATTTACCCGGACCTAAATCCGATTATTACTGGGTAAAAACATCAAAAAACGGAATTCCATTTAATCTAAGTAATCAAATTAATATAGCAATCGATGGAACTAATGGAAGTGTTCCATCTGGTGATACCTTACTTTTTACGCCTCCAATTATCACCAATATTACACCTTTCGGTGAAGTTTATGAGTTAGGCGATTCATGTTCGGTAGAAATACATGCAATAACTAAGGAAACTTATTTCTTTTTACTTCAGGTAATCAATCAAACAAATAATTCAGGGTTATTTGCTACGACGCCGGAGAATGTAAGAACTAATATTATAACTCCGGATGGCGCTACCAAAGGCATTGGATGGTTTAGTGTAGCAAATACCTCAGTAGGTTGGAAAAAAATAAAATAATTACCAGTATTTACCTACAAGAGTAAAACCTCCTGATTCTTTATTTGAATCAAAAATTATAATTTTGTCAGACTTGATTTTATAAATTTCGGGATGATTGTACTTACTGCTTTCCAGTATACTCTTTTTTTCTATGCCTTTTGTTCCAATTCTAATATCGTAAAACGATTTCTTACCAGATGCTAAGTCGGTTTTTGTAAAAATCCATTTTGGATTTTTTAAATCATCTTTTCCGAACTGGTTTTCAATTTCTCCAATGGGTAATTTGTAAAGAAATTTATCGAACTCTTTTATGCCTTTTAATTCCAGTTTGCCATTAAAATCTTTTGGGTCGTTAGTAATTAAACCTGGTAAAGAACTTAATGGTAATTGCAATTTATCAGTGTATAATTCAATTCCGTCTTCATTGAATGAAACGGTGTAGTGTAAACCCGTTTCGTATGTAAACAGCAATTGAGCGTTAATAGACTTATAAACAGAACAATAAACTGAATACTCATTATTTCCGGCTTGTTTTAATTCCTTTAGTTTAACATGATATGAAAAAACTTCCTTGGAAGCAGCTTTGTTATTAGCGAAAGTAAACGGAATCGTTTTTTCAAGTCTTTGAATGTTTTCACAGGTACTGTCTATTATCGTAAAAAAATAGGTGTTCTGTTTGTCCAGGTTTTTAAATGTATGCTTCCCGTTTTCTAAATCAATTTGCTCTTCTGAATAAGCATTGCCCGCAATAATAAGTTGTTTACTTTTGAAATCATAAAAATGTGAATTATAAATGAACCATCTGCTGTCTCCTTTCGGATTAAGTTTGATTCCTTTTATAATTGTTCCGTTTTTAGAATTAATTTTTAAAATCCACTGACCCTTTTTCTCTCCCGAAATAATATTTATATAAAGAAATACCAATTCTTGATCAGCAAAGAAGACATGTGTTAGATTAATGTTCTTTTTCTCGAGCGGTAACTGCCAGTCTTGTTTGTATTCGAATACTTTCTTTTCATCTAATATTGTGTATTTATTCAGATAGAATTGTCTTCCCAAACTATCCTCAGAAGTACGTATGGTATACGTTGACTTTTTAAAGGTATATATTTCGTTTTCGAATGTGGTTAAGCTGTTTATTTTGTTGGATTCAAATGGTAAAGTTTTTGTTATTAATCGTAACGAATCATTGTAACGAATCAATACAGCTTGATTTTTATTATTACTTTTTTGAAGATAGAAATTCAGATAACCGTGAAGGGTATCTGTTGTGATGTCAAGATAGGATTCTGCTTGGTCTTTATCCAAACTACATTTAGCGGAATCTGTTTTACTAAGCTCATAATTGAATTTAAAAATTTTGAAACTCAAGCTAGTTTTATTCGTTTCAAATCCGTAAACGTAAATATGATTACGAAAATTTAATGACGCCGCATTAATTAAGCTTTTCTTCAAACTTTGCCCCGTTACTACAATCGGTAAAATAAATATGATTAACAGCAATCTCATTTATGAATCAATTAATCCGCTTTTCTCACGTTTAATATAATCTAAAATTAGCATATAATACATAAATACACCAAAAGCATAGAGTGCAGATGTAATTAAAAATATATTCACGAACTCATATCCTTGTCCGAACATGATTTTTACCATAAATCCACTGATTACCCAACTGCCACTCCAAATAGCAGAAGTAAGAGCGCTGGTGATTTCTCTATTGTTTTTTCCTACATAATTTAAAACGAGTTCAGAAGTCATAGGACCGGCCATATTCATTAAAGGTTGACGAAGTAAATAGCAGGCAATGGCAATATAAAGCGCAACAGAGTACTGGCTATAAAACTGTGTGGTGGCGAGTGCCACTAATGAAATTACCGCTAAAGATTGTGTGGTTGGAATGGCAATTTTATAACCAATGTTATGTTTGATTTTTGGAACTAACATAGCGCCGTAGGCAACCAAAACCGCTGCGATAGAACTGATAACCGAAAATCCGCCTTTGTCAAGGTGATGTACCTTATCAAAGAATAAACTGATAAAGGGAATGGTTAATCCCGCACCGGTCGCAATAATAAGGGTAGGAACTAATGCTTTGAAAATTAATGGCCAGTCGGTATTAGTTTTATTGGATGAAGGTTCATCTTCGCTTGGTGTTTCTACTACTTCTTTAAATTTTGTTCGCATTAAGAAAGGTAGTCCACCGAATCCAAAAATGGAAAATAGTATTAAAATGTTTTTCTCGTTAAACGTTATTGGATTGATAATATCAAGTAAGGCAATGACTACACCACTTAATATGCCAGCAAAACTCCAGGTGCTGTAGCTCAACGATATTCCTGCCGTATGATTGTGTTTAGCTGAATTACGTAGAATAAAAGGAGCAATTGGAATTTGCATGAAGGTAAATGAGGCGCCCCAAAGTAATAATGAAATCAGGATGAGCCATTTTATTTTTAAGGCAATGGCAAAAACAATCACTAATCCGAATAACGGAACAAAGAAATTTGATATGTAGAATAGGGGAACGAGAGGCTTTCCTTTAATTAATTTCCCGAAAGGCAGAGCCAAAACAAATACACCAAGAAAGCGAAACGTGATGTACAAAGCAATTTCTTCATCCGAAAAACCTTCGCGGGTCATGTAAAGAGGCAGGATGTTCATAAATGTGGCATTCACCAACTGAATAAAAAACTCAGAAATGATAACACTCATCACTGGTTTTTCAATTTTGATATAATCGTGCAGAAATGATGACATACTAAGAGTGCTGCAAAATTATTTCGATATAAGCTTTTAGTTTTTCAAAATCATCCGGACCAAATTCCTCATAGTTATCCTGATTGTTAAACCAGGTTAACTGACGTTTCGCATAATTGCGTGTTTTTTGTTTGATTAGGTCAATTGCCGCTTCGCGGGTAATTTCACCCGAAAAATGCATAAACCATTCTTTATATCCGACCGTATTTAATGCATTGAGATGTTTAAACGGATAAAGTGATTGAGCTTCTGCTTCCAATCCATCTGCCACCATTTTATCGACACGCTTATTGATTTTCTCGTACAAAATTTCACGTGGTTGATTGATTAAAAGTTTTATGGTTTCGAATTCTCTTTCGGAAGTGTTGTTTTTTAAGAAAGAAGAGTAAGGTTTTCCGCTCTCGTTACAAACTTCCAGTGCACGCATAAGTCGTTGCGGATTATTTTGATCGACATTAGAAAAGTAAACAGGGTCTTTAGTTTTAACTTCCTCCTGTAACCAGGAAATTCCTTTTTGTGAGTAATTCTCTTTTACGAAATGACGAGTAGCTTCCGACACCTCTATAAATTCATCAACACCATATAGAACTGCATCAATGTATAATCCGGAGCCACCCACCAAAAAAACGATGTTATGTTTAGTAAACAATTCATGTAATAGTTTTATTACATCTTTTTCAAAATCCCCTACACTGTAATTCTGATGAATACTTAATGTATTAATAAAATGATGTGTAACAGCATTTAATTCTTCTTGCGAAGGTATTGCAGTTCCTATACTTGTTTCTCTGTAAAATTGGCGTGAGTCGGCCGAAATTATTTCTGTATTAAAATACTTAGCCAATTGAATAGCAAGAGCAGTTTTTCCAACACCGGTTGGTCCGGCAATGACTACCAAGTATTTTTTGCCGGTGCTCAATTTATAGTACGTTGTTACTTTGTTCTTTTATTTTCTCTAATTCATCTTTCATTAGCACAACGAGTTTCTGTATTTCGGCATCGTTAGCCTTAGAACCGATTGTATTAATCTCGCGGCCTATTTCTTGCGTAATGAAATTTAATTTTCTTCCGCTCGAAGGATCTTTCATGGTTTTAAGGAAATAGTCGCAATGTGTTTTTAACCGCACTTTCTCTTCGTTGATATCGAGTTTTTCAACGTAATAAATTAGCTCTTGTTCAAAACGATTGATGTCGATTTTTTCTGTGCCAATAACTTCTGTGATGTTACCTTTAATACGTTTCTTTATGTTTTCAATACGGAGCTTATCCAATTCTTTGATTTTTTCTAAGCAATCCATGATGATGTTTAATCGCTCCGTAAAATCTTTTTCAATTGATTTTTCTTTATCATCTCTGAATTTGTTCAAGCCTTCAATAGCTACTTCAATTACTGTTTTAATTTCTTTCCACTCGTTTTCGTTCGCTTCTTTACGTTCAGATTTTAAAACATCAGGAAGTTTTATGATTTGCGACAATAATGAATCACTGTTTTCATTTAAATCATTAGCCAAATCTTTAAGCTTTTTATGGTAGGCTTTGGCTAAATCGGTGTTAATATCAACAGGTGTTTCCTGATTTTTACTTTCCACAAAAATGCTCAAGTCAATTTTACCGCGCTCTAATTTTTTACTGATATCGTTACGTAATTCTAATTCAAACTCACGATAAATACTGGAAAGACGTAAACTTAAATCCATTCCTTTACTATTTAGAGAACGAATTTCAACATTCACAGTTTTATCGGCAAACTCTTTTGTGGCTTTTCCAAAGCCTGTCATTGATTTAATCATTTAATAATTTCTTTTTTTGTTGGTTTATAGCTCACCAAATACACACCGGTAATAATTAAAACTCCGGCAAGGACTTTTATTGGAGTTAAACTGTCTTTGCCTAAAATTACAGCAAAAATGGTTGCTAAAAAAGGTTGCGTGTAAATGTACATGCTTACCACCGATGAGCTTAATGCTTTTAAAGCGTAAGTATTTAACAGATAGGCGAGGAAAGTAGTGGCCACTACCACAAAGGAAATTGCGCCAATAATTTCAGGTGTAAAAGCCGACCAGTTTACATGTGGCAAATCGTAAATACCAATTGGCGTCATATAGATTAATCCGAAAAGAAAAATCCATTTCATAACTGTTACGGTTTGGTATTTTTGCATATACGGTTTTGCCATCACTACAAAAACCGCCCAGGACGCAGAGTTAATAAGCGTCATTAAATCACCGGCAATGTTTTCGCTGCCAAATTCAAAATTCCCTCTGAATAATAATAAGGATACAGCACCCGCAATACCTAAGCCCAAACCTGATATTTTTAAAAAGGTAATTCGTTCTTTAAAAACTATCAATGTAAATACAATTACCATAATCGGATTTGAAATCATGATAATAGCGGAGTTGATAGGAATGGTTAAACTTAATCCGTAAATAAAAAACACCTGATTAACGAAAACGCCAAAGATGGCCAGAATCGCCATTTTTTTTAAGTCGCCCACATCTAATGATTCTTTTCGCGCAAATAAAGATAAAATCCAAAATAGTAAACAAGCTCCTGAAATGCGAAGAAATACTAAAGCTAACGGACCGATATGAACGGGCATTAGATCTTTGGCTATAGAATAATTGAGCGCGTAAATAACTTGTGCAGCAAATAATGAAATATGGGCTTTAAGTGCGTCGCTCATAAGGGGTATGCAAAGATGCAAGAATAATTTGGATAAATACTTTTTTAAGCCCTACAATTGTGCTAATTTTCGAGGTAAATAGAGGAATACAAAGTCCATGCAATATACCGATCAAACAGGTTATACAATACAAT
>CAYQDP010000125.1:0-246 GCA_964416235.1 uncultured Flavobacteriaceae bacterium
GAAGTAAAAGCATTAATGACCGATGTAGGAAGGAAATTAGGGGTTATACAATAAAAAAAAGCCGCAGTAATAAAACTGCGGCTTTTTTATAATATAATATTATTGATTAAGCTTCAGGAGCCTTTTTTACAGCTTCCTTCATACTCTTAGCAGCATCCACCATCTTTTGTACAGCTTCCTTTGATAAAGGCTCGCCTTCTGTGCTTTTGATATCTTCATACACAGAGGTAGAATTTCCTAGCTTTT
>CAYQDP010000125.1:256-7594 GCA_964416235.1 uncultured Flavobacteriaceae bacterium
AATGGAATAAAAGTGGAATTCAGGTTTTGTAATCTCACTTTCCCACATGATAGTTGTAGGTTCATCAACAATAAATGATTTAAACTTATTTACCTCATCACCCTGAACATCGGTTTTACGTAATTCCATGTCTCCCGGATCTTCAGTAATTGATAATTGAAAATCTTTACCGATTTTAATTTCAAGAGCGCCCCAGGTTTGCTCCATAATCTCCATTTTAGCATTTACAGTGTCAGGAACGAAAATCGTAAACGGTTTGCCGTATTTACTTAAATCAAGAGTAATCATACCTGCGGGAGCTACAACAGCAGCAGGTTCTTCTTTTTTATCGCCGCAGCTTTGAACCGAAGCAATAATCGCGATAGCAGAAATAATTGATAATAGCTTTTTCATTGATGTGTTTGTTTTTAATTTGTGTAAAGATAAATTAATTCAGGAATTAATTGCAACAATAGGGTAAATAGAAAAGTATAGGCATAAAAAAACCCCGCTGAGCGGGGCTTTTTATTACTTCTTCTTAGAAGCTTTTTTCTTAGCTGCTTTTTTCTTTGGAGCGGCTTTTTTCTTAGCTACTTTTTTCTTTGGAGCAGCTTTTTTCTTTGTTGCTTTTTTTGCCATGGTTTCTTGTTTTTGAGTTTTTGTTAATACGAAGTAATAAAATAAATCGTTCTCTACTAAATATTAACCCATTATTTTTTCAACATCAAAATGTTGATATTGTTAATTACGTAATTCAAGCATCCAACTCATTTTATTTTCTCCAATGAAAAAATAAAAAATATTTTTTTGTTGATCCTCTGCAAGCATTGATTTTACTGGTGTTCCAGAGGATGTAATATTTTTATTTGAATAAATAATTTTCAAAATTCTTTTTGATTTTACTTCACTTTCCACTCCGATTCTGAATCCCAATTCGCCAATAATTTTATTGGAATGGTATTCAAATAAACTATTTCAGCGTGCTTTTTTTGAATCAAATTGCCCGTATCCCACTTTTTATTTTTGTTTTCATCGCGTATTATCTTCGTTGAATAAGTACCAGGCAATAGATTTTTAAACACAAAAACACTTTCTGCACTCGATGAAATACTTTGCTCATGATACATTTCACGCGCTAACTCTCCCTTTGAATTAAATAATTGTACGATGTAATTCTGCTTATCAGGAAACAAAATCTTTAACTGCAACGATGCGTAATCTTCCGGACTTGTAGTTTTGAAGCTTAATTTAATAGAATCATTAACACTACCTGTTGCCGATTCAAACGCGCCCTTTTTAATAATAAGATCATAAATAGCGTCACTCTTGAGCTTCTCATTAATTACTATCGCATCGCATCCCGACGGAGAATAATTAAAATCAACAGGTGCTGCTATGGTATCCTGTTTAATGATAAAATGTATCAATTCCTTATTTACCTTATTAAAATCAATCGCGTTACTAAAGTGAATTCGTGCCTTTTCATGGAAAGGCACGCTTCCCTGCTCTTTATTTGTAATTTCCAACTCAAAAGGTAACTTGCCTTCTGCGTTAAGTTTCTCAAACTTTTCTCGGGATGTTATATTAATTGACACCGTGTCCGGTTTTCCAGAAGCCCCATGATTTATCACAAACTTTAGTGTATCAAATACAGAATTGTAATAAATTTCGCAAGTATCATTAAAGGTTTTATCAAAACATAATTTATTTGTTTCCTTTTCTTGAAACAGCTTCGGAATATTAACTTGCTCCGTATTATAAACAACAATTGCTTTTCCGTAATAAGGCGATAGCGCCTTTTTAATAAACGTTTTTGATGGCAACTCACTAAATATCTTGAATTCAATTAATGTATCCTCTGTGGGATTAACTTGCTTTGCTATAAATCCAACTTTTTCATCTCCCCCATCATATTTAAGATTCTTGTTTTTATCTGTAAATGCAAATGATTTAAAATTTCCTGCCGGTAAATAATTCAAATTAAACGTGCCGTTATTATTAGTTTTTGTGAAGTAAAGCGGCTTGCTTTTCCATACTACACTATCTGTTTCGGATTCGGGATACAAAGCAACAGTAACATCGGCCTGTTTTTGCGAATCAAAAGCATTAATTACGCTTCCCTGCATTTTAAGTGAATCAATACTACTTCCTGTTGAAAAAACATACTCCAAATTGGCCAACACATTCCCTTCATGCATGTCTGCAACCGCATTACCAAAAAAGATACGGTAGGTTGTTCCGGGTAAAAGCTTACTCCCCGCTAAATTAATTACTAATTTTTTGCCTCGCGTTTCGAAAACAGGTTGCTCACTTAGTTGCGGCGTTATTACTAATTGATTGGCAACGTCTTTTAATTGAACAAACTCATCAAAGGTTAATTCGATCTGTTTCGAATTAAAATTTATGCTTGCGTTTGCAGGCAGTGCATTTAATAATTTGGGAGGTTGATTATCGCGCAAGCCACCGGTTAATGGCGCCACCTGAGCACAACGCCATAGCGTAAATACTGATAAGAGAAGAAGTATGTGACGGATTTTTGCCAGATTATAAACTCGCATAAAATTAATCAATCCTGCGAATTACAATTATTAAAAAATCAAAAGAAGTTTGGGCTATTTGTCGGCCACCCATGCGCGGTTATGCTGACGAGAAAAACGTAATCCTAGCATTACTTCGTGAGTTCCCGAACTATATCTGCGGATATTAGTGGTTGAGAAGTCATAAGAATAACCTATCATTAAATAGTTCTTATATAAGTAACCTACCAACGCAGTAACCGCATCATTATGACGGTATGCCACGCCTAACCAAACTTGCTCTTGGTATATTCCACGCACACCTACATCCAATTTCATTGGCGCTGGAGTTGCATATTTCAAAATAAATGAAGGTTCAATTTTGAAATCATCACCTAAATCAAACTTATAAGCACCATTCACATTAAAGTGGGTAACCAATTTACCTTTGTTTTCAACTCCCGGATATAAATTGATTTTACTCTGATACATCTGTGGAACAGCGATACCCAAATAATATTTCTTTGAATACAATAATACTCCGGCTCCAAAATCAGGAACATAGGTCGTTTGATACTGCGTTAATAAATTTTCATCACCTGCATCATGCAACTGCAGTTTGTGTCCGTCGATTCCCCATTGCAAAATACCTGCGCTGAGTCCTAATGAAACTTTTGTCTCCTCGTTCAATTTAATATGATAAGCGTATGAAAAGTTTAATCCTACGCGACGTGTCGGACCAACAATATCAGTAAACAAGTTTGCGCCCAATCCCATGTTTTTTAATTTCATAGGGCCATTAACAGTTAATATATATGTACGAGGGGCATCGGTAATGCCAACCCATTGATATCTGTTATTTGAACGAACATCGGCAAACTCTTCCTTACCTGCAACCGCTGGATTAATAGCGAATTCGTTTAACATATACTGTGTGTATTGCGGTAATTGCTGCGCATTAGCCGTCGACAACAACAGAATTCCGAATAGTATAAAAATTATTTTCTTCATGTTATCTGAATATTGTTAATGGCCCCGTATATGCTTTCGGGAAGTTCTTATGATTTAAATTTATGATGTAGTAATAAGTACCAACCGGCAATTCTTTGTTTTTATACCTTCCATCCCACGGTGTAGTATATCCTTTTGAATAGAATAATAATTCACCCCATCTATTATATACCTCCACTTCACAATCCGGGAATTGTTGAATATTATCAATCACCCAAGTATCATTTTTGCCATCAGCATTCGGACTGAACCCATTTGGAATTACAATTTCAGGGAATATGTGTACATGCATCGTATCCGAAGCAACACAACCATTAGCATCCGTTACAATTACAGTATAAGTTGTATTTACAGTATTAGAGGCAACAGGATTTGATAATGTTGAATTATCTAATGTTGATGAAGGAATCCATGTATATGTACTTCCTGCAGGACCCGTTGGAGAGCCACCAATTATTGTTGAAGTTAAAACAGTAATTGTATAGTTTGGTCCGGCATCAACAATAGGTAAAGGATTTGAAGTTATTCTTATTGTATCTCTGTGAATACATGCTCCATTAATTGCTTCCAACACAAATGTTGAGGTACCAACAGGTGGATTTATAGTTGTGGTAACCACTGTAGCAACAGGGGTAGCTGAAGGCACTTGATACCAGTTAAATGTTATTCCGTTTACTGAATTACTTCCATTTAATGTAAATGTTGACGCTTGACAGAATGTAGAATCATTGCCTGCAACTGCTAATACGGTTAAAGTAGATGTAACAGCAATAGTTGTATCCTTTCTACAGCCTGCAGCATCAATTAGTGTTAACGAAT
This sequence comes from uncultured Flavobacteriaceae bacterium, assembly GCA_964416235.1. Classification (GTDB taxonomy): domain Bacteria; phylum Bacteroidota; class Bacteroidia; order B-17B0; family Aurantibacillaceae; genus JAHEYG01. The sequence goes on from CAYQDP010000125.1 coordinate 4,582, forward strand.
AAGTTCCCGGCAAAATATTTGTTACGTTGCTATTTGTATTTGTAAATGCAGAAGGACCTGTCCAAGTATATGTATAAACCGGAACACCGCCTGTTACTGTTGTTGTAATTGCGCCATCATTTGCTGTATTACAAGACGCATCTATAACAGAAGTCGCTAAAACTAATACAGGAGGATCGGTTAACGTAAATGTTGATGCGATACTACATCCGTTTGCATCAGTAATAGTTGCTGAATAATTTCCTGCACATAACCCGGTTAACGGATTTGTACTTCCTGTAGGACTCCATGTGTAAGTATAAGGTAATGTACCTCCACTAGGAACAAGATTAATACTTCCATTACAATTGCCGTTACATTGTGGTGCACTAGTAATTGGTAAACCTGCTACTAGAGGTGTAGGTTGAGATACATTTAAGTTCTGTACAGATACACAACCATTCGCAGCAGTAACAGTAACATTAATCGCTCCACTACACAATCCTGAAGAAGTACTTATAGTGCCCGAATTTACAACTGTACCACTACTCCAATTATAAGTAAACGGCGAAGTACCTGAGGTAACACTCACAGTTGCAATTGCGTTACATGTTCCATTACACGTTGCACTTGTTGTGTTTGCTACTAATGTTGGACCATTTTGATTATTGATAGGGAAAGTTAAAGTTTTAGAACATCCCGAATTATCGGTAACAGTTACAGTGTAGTTACCCGGACCAATATTACTTAATGTTGCGGTGCTACCAGCCGGTAACCATGCAAAAGTATAAGTTGGTGTGCCTCCTGTTACAGCAACTACAATTGATCCATTATTAACTGTACAACTTGGTTGCGTAACTGTAGGCGTTAAAGTTAAATCTGTTGCAGAGTTAATAGTTACAGAAGCATTTCTAATACAACCTTGCGCATCTGTCATCTGAACAAAATATGTACCACCGCATAAACCGGTGAGTGTATTTGATGTGGATGCCGGTGTTAACCAATTATACGTTATTGGCGCCGTACCTCCAACAGCTGTAACAGTTGCAGCACCATTGCACTGATTGAAACAAGCTTCATTAGTAATATTTATAGTTTCACCAGTTATACCATTTGAGTTATTGATAGGTAAACTTACGTTTTGTGCACAACCATTATTGTCGGTTATTGTAATCATGTATACACCTGCGCATAAACTATTACTGCTTACTCCTGTTGCTCCATTACTCCACGAATAAGTAAATGGAGCTGTTCCGCCAATTGCAGTTACTGTTGATGAACCATTACACAATCCGCATGAAGGCTGAGCTATAGAAGAAGTCATCGTAATTGCAGCCGGAGAAGTGATACTTCCACTAAACACATTAAAACAACCTTGCGTATCAGTGATAGTAACCGAATATGGTCCATCGCATAATCCGATAGCTTGCTGAGTATTTTGTCCTAATGGATCACTCCAGCTGAAGGTATAAGGACCAATACCCCCTGAAACTGCTGATGCTAAAATACTACCGTTGCAAGTTCCGTTACATAAATTATTAGTGACAATTGTTGTGGAAGTAATACTAACTAATCCCGGTAAACTAAATGTTTGAGTTATCGGACAGTTTAGGGCATCAGTTACTGTTAGCGTATAATTACCAGGACAAATATTCGTAATCGAAGATGTTGTTGCGCCTGTGCTCCAACTATAAGTATAAGCAGGAGAACCACCGGATGCATTAGCAGTAATTGTACCGTTACAATTTCCTGCACATAAAGGCTGGTTCACAACTGTATTTGCATTGATAAGAGGAGGCTCAGTAATTGTAACAGATTGGAATAAAATACAACTGTTTGCGTCCGTTATTTGCGCAGTATACGTTCCTGCACATAATCCTGTTGCCGGATTAACCGTTGATGTTACAGGAGGAACCCATGCAATCACATAAGGTGCTGTACCACCCACCGGATTAGTAACCGAAGCTGCTCCTGTACATTGTCCGTTACAATTAACATTCGTTGAAGTAACCACAGCTCCACTAGGACCGTTGGAGTTGCTTAATGGAATTTGGAATGTTGTAGAACAATTATTCGCGTCTCTTACAATTACCGTGTAAATACCAGCGCAAATATTATTTGCAACTGAGCCGGTTGAAACAGAAGGTGTCCATGTAAATGTATAAGCCGGTGTGCCTCCTGATGGAACGACGTTGATTGAACCATTACATAACGTACCGCAGGTAGCGGCACTTGTAGATGGATTAATTGTAAGTGTTGGCGGCGAAACTAAAACAACTTGTTGTGTATCTAAACATCCGTTAAAATCAGAAACAAAAACACTGTATGTGCCCGCACATAATGCGGTAGCTGATTGTGTATTTTGATTTGGAACAGATGTCCATGTATACGAGAATGGAGCAGTGCCGTTTGCCGGATTGCTTATTGCTGTACCATTACAATTGCTATTACAACTAGGATTTGTGAAAGTAGCATTAGCTTGAAGTGGTAGAGGATTTACGAGGTTAGTTACATTTTGACCTAGACAATTATTAACGTCGCGGACAAAGACCGTATATGAACCCGGACAAAGACCAGTAGGGTTAGCGCCGCTTCCTGAAGGTATCCATGTATAACTATAAGCACCTGTTCCGCCTGTGACGTTGGTTGTAATGCTTCCGTTACATGCGCTATTACATAAAGGACTGAATGGAGTTACAGTAACAGAAATTGCAGAAGGTTCCGTAATCGCCACTGTTTGGGTTATTGTACATCCGTTCGCATCCGTTACAATGCTCGAATAAGTTCCGGCACATAAATTAGAAGCCACGCTTGTTGTTGAAGCTGATCCCACCCAACTAAAAGTATAGGTTGGTGTTCCTCCACCAATAGTTACACTAGCTGAACCATTACACTGAGAGTTACAAATGGCATTACTGAAACTAATTGTTCCCGTTAATGCACTTGGTTCGCTGATTTGTACCGTTGTAGGGAACTGACATAAATTTGCATCAATAACTGTTACGGTATAAATACCCGGACACAATCCGTTTAC
>CAYQDP010000126.1:0-7579 GCA_964416235.1 uncultured Flavobacteriaceae bacterium
CGGAAAATTTGCCTCTGTATTTGATCTAGCAAAACGATTAGACAGTAAAGCCATCAATAAAAAATCGATTGAAGGCTTAGCTTTAGCCGGAGCCATGGATAGTTTTGAGGGCATAAACAGAGCTATGTTTTTTGTTCCTGAAGGATCAGATGGCACTACCCTCACTGACCGGATGATTAAATATGGAAACCAAATGAATAATGGCACTGATACATCTCAGGCTAGCTTGTTTGGAGGCGAAGATGAAATCGAAATTACCGAACCTCAATTACCAAAAGTAGAACCTTGGAATTCGTTAGAACAATTAGCGAGAGAAAAAGAAGTGGTTGGTTTCTTCATTTCCGGACATCCTTTAGATCCTTATAAATTAGAGATTGAGCATTTATGTAAAGCCAATTGCGCTCAACTTAAAGCAGGATTAGAGCCGTTTAAAAACAAAGAAGTAACCATTGCAGGGATTGTAGTAAATACAGAAACACGAACTTCAAAAACCGGTAATCAATTTGGCAAAATTGTAATTGAAGATTATCACGGGGCTTTCGACATTATGTTGTTCGGAAAAGACTTCGTTGAATATTCGAAATTCATGGTGCCGCAATTATTTATTTTTGTAAAAGCGAGAGTTCAAGAACGTTATAATCAACCGGGAAGCTTAGAGTTAAAAGTGCAAAAGATAGAGTTATTGGATGAAATAAAACAAAAAGCCTTTAGCAACATTAAACTTAAGATTGACGTGAATAATTTAACGGACGAATTAATCAGTAATCTGGAAAATCTATTCAGACAGTATGAAGGAAAATCAAATGTTGAATTTTTTGTTGAAGATCCAAATGAAAACATCAGTATTAAGCTTCATTCTAAGGGATATAAAGTAGCTATTAGCAACGATTTAATGTTTGAATTGGAGCGAATGGGAAATGTGACCTGCGAATTGAATTAAACTTTTGAATTACCAAATATTTTACTAAATTTGATTAAATACAAAAATTATGAAATCTAAGATTAGTTTATTCATGGCATTAGCTTTAACAGCTTTTGTAATGGTTGAATGTAAAAAGAAAACTGAGGAGCCTACTCCGGAGCCGGAACCAACTCCAACAACAGGTATCAGCACTTTAGCAGATTTATTCGCTACCAATGGTTCTCCATTTGTGAATTTCACGGTTAGCGCCACTGCTCCTAGCACCATTACCTCAAATGATGTAACAATTGAGTTTCCTGCCAATGCATTCCAAACAAGCACCAGCGGCACCGTTACCGGTAATGTTGTTATTAGTGTAAAAACTATCCTAACAAAGGATCAAATAATTTTAACCGGCGCTCAAGCCAATTCTACAAATGCACGATTGGTAACAACTAAAGGATGCGTAAAATTGACAGCTTCACAAAACAGTCAGTCGTTACGTTTAAGTCCGGCTAGCGGTACTGTTTTTGTTAGCTTACCGGATGGTCCTGTAACTCCACAAGCCACAAAAAAATATTACGTTGGTAAGTTATCTGTAAGTGATTCAACAAAAGTGTGGGCTATGGAAGCCGACACAAACGACGTTCAGTCAGTATTTAGTCCAACCCTTGGTAAATATGTTCACAGAGCAGGTTTAGATTCGCTAAAATGGTTAAACGTTGGTAAACAATGGGACACAACAGGCACAAAGGTAGCAATGGTTGCAACTGTTAACTCAGCCATGTTTAATAAGAATAATTGCGCTGTTTATGTTTCATTTAATGGAAGCTTAACAATAGGTGCCATGTATGAAATTAGTCCGGGTGTTTATCGTATTTCCAATATGCCAAATGGTAAAGGAGTTCATATAGTTGGTATTTCCGTAATAGACGGACAGTACTATTCAGCTATTATGTCAACAGCAGTAAGCTCAGGCACATTTGGATTAAATATGCAGCCTACTTCAATTGGTACTTTAGCAACTACTTTGAAAAATTTACCATAAATATTTCATTTCTAATTAAAAGGCTGCTTCTTTAGGCAGCCTTTTTTTATTATTTTTACCCTATTCTATGAGACAAAAAGGGAGTTCTATATTACTATTGTTGGTGTTGATTTCCTTTGCTTTTATTTATTCATGTACTCACGAAACAAAAGAAAAAAAGGCAAATAGCGATCAGCAACTTTCATTAAGTAAAAATATTTCCGACCTGCTAAATGATACATCAAAAGTAAATCCATTAGTAGACAGTCTCAGAAAAACTATCCTAAGTAGTGAAACCGAAAAGCAAATGGAATTGATTTCTGAGTTAGCAGAGACTTGGAGACCTCATACTTACAGTTTAGCCTCCGAGCTTCTTTCCCAAAGTAAAAAACTTAACAAGTTACATCATCAGGCATCAGCCAATGCCAAATTCGGAATATACTATGCGCGAAAATACAATTTCGATTCTGCGCACTACTTTTTAAATGAAACTGAGAAAATTGCCAAAGAAATAAACTCAGATGCTTTAAATGCCGAAGCACAATCCTGGCGTGCTGAAATACTTCGAATGAACGGATTAAACGACAGTGCAATACTTGCTCAGGATAATGCAATTACCTTAGCAAAAAAAGCAAACGATAAAAAGAGATTAGCCTTTTGTAATATTTCAAAAGGTGAGGCTTTTCGTTTTACCGGACAATCTGATAAAGCAATTGAATGCTATGAAAATGCAATTGCTTATGCACAGGAGATTAATGATATAACCAAAATTACTATTTGTTATAATAGCTTAGGTGAAGTTTATCGTATTCAAAGTAACTTCCCTGAAGCATTAAATTATTATAACAAAGCATTGGCATTAGCTAAACAAATGGGTAATAAAAACCAAATCGCCTTTTGTTTAAGTTGTATGGGTGATATATATAGTGCCCAAAAAGAAATTTCCAAAGCTTTAAAATATTATAATGATTCCTACGAAATTGCTGTTGAATTAGGAGCAAAAGTTCAACAATGTAATATTTTAAGCAGTATGTCTTTGGCTTATGATCAGGAAAAAGATTATACGAAAGCTTTAGAGTATATTGAAAAGTCAAATAAACTTGCGGAAGAAATTGGTTACGTAGACAAATTAGCATTCGGTTATGTTGCGAAAGGAAATATATTGGTAAGTACGGGTAAATACAATGAAGCCATCAATAGCACCAAAATGGCCATTGAAATTACTCAGGAAACAGGAAATACGTCTTTATTAACCAAATGTTACAATCAGTTGGCACAAATACATATTCTTCTAAAGGATTATAATCTAGCCAAAGAATTAAGTCAGAAGTGCATCAAGATTGCCTATGAAAATGGAATAATTGAGGATATAAAAAACTCAGCAAGTGTTTTATCTGAGGTATTTAGATCACAAGGCAATCATAAAGAAGCCTTTGAAATGCTCAAAACATTCATCAAAATGCGCGACTCTGTGAATAATGAGGAAAATGTAAAACGTATGGCAGCCATTGAGTATCAGGCAAAGGAAGATGGATTAAAAGCGGAACAAAAAGCAAAAGAACTTTCGTTTAAAGCTGAACAAGAAAAGAAAGAAACAGAATTAAAACGACAAAAAACAATTCGCTATGCATTTACGATTGGTTTCATTTTAGTTTTACTTTTAGTTGGAGTTGTTTATCGCAGCTTACAACAAAACAAAAAACAAAATAAGATTATCGTTGCTCAAAAGAAAGAAGTTGAACACCAGAAAGAATTAGTTGAAGAAAAAAACAAAGAGATTACAGATAGTATAACCTACGCTAAACGTTTGCAGGACGCCATAATGCCTCCTATTAAAATGGTGAAGCAACATTTTCCGGAAAGTTTCATTTTATATCAACCTAAAGATATTGTTGCCGGTGATTTTTATTGGATGGAATCGGTTGACAACAATGTGTTCTTTGCAGCGGCCGATTCAACCGGACATGGTGTTCCCGGAGCATTGGTTTCTGTGGTATGTTCCAACGCGCTCAACCGTGCTTTAAAAGAGTTTAAATTAAATGAGCCCGGTAAAATCTTAGATAAAACACGTGAGCTTGTGTTAGAAACATTTGAAAAAAGTGAAGGTGAAGTGAAGGACGGAATGGATATCTCTTTAATCTGTATTAATCACACGACACAGAAAATTTCCTGGAGTGGTGCTAATAATCCACTATGGTACATTAATAAAAATGGATTACAGGAAATTAAAGCGACTAAACAACCGATTGGAAAAACAGAGAATCCAATGCCTTTTACAACGCATCAATTAGATTACGAAGAAGGTACTATTTTCTATTTAATAACCGACGGTTTTGCCGATCAGTTTGGTGGACCAAAAGGAAAAAAGTTCAAGTACAAGCAACTTCAAGAACAATTTTTATTAAATAAGGATAAAAATTTAAACGAGCAGCAAACTATACTTGATACATCTTTTGAATTGTGGCGTGGCGAATTGGAGCAAGTGGATGATGTGACATTAATCGGATTTAAAATATAAACCTATAAATATAAACCTATGAAAATCGACATCGTTATTTTATTATTAGCGGCATTAGTGCCATTAGCAATTGGAAACATTTGGTATAATCCTAAAATCGGATTTGGTAATGCATGGATGAAAGCGTCTGGTATGACAGAAGAAAAAGCTAAAGGGGCCAACATGATTCTGATATTAGGTTTAACCTATCTTTTTAGCTTCTTTGTGGCTTTTGCTTTATGCTCTTTATCCATTCACCAATTAAGTTTAACTTCTCTTTTCTTTTTACAACCAATTGATGATCCTACCACCGAAATGGGCGCTTTATATAAATCAGTTATGGATGTTCTAGGAAACAGTTATCGTACTTTTAAACACGGTGCTTTTCATGGCACTATTGCCGGAATAGTTATTGCACTTCCTGTAATTAGTGTTGGCGCTATGTTTGAACGTCGCGGCTTTAAATATATCGCTATTCATGCGGGATATTGGATTGTGAGTATGGCTTTAATGGGAGGAATCGTTTGCGCCTACGCTTAAACAATGTTCGAAATACTGAAAACAAAGGATGGTAGTGATACTGTTTTTAGTAAACAGTATAATGCAACTTATCATTCTATACATGGCGCAGTTCGTGAAAGCAACCATGTTTTTATAGAAAACGGACTTCGTGCAGCAATATCAAAATTTGACTCTGTTTTAATTTTAGAAATTGGATTAGGAACTGCACTTAATCTCTTTTTAACTTTAAAAGAATTGTCGGATAAACCCATTCGTTATACCGCTATTGAAAAGTTTCCATTATTAGAAAACATCTACTCAAACTTAAGTTATGCAAAGGAAGAGGGTTTTATACATTTACATCAATTACCCTGGAACAAGAAAGTTGAAGTTAAAGATGGTTTTGTCATCGAAAAAATCAATACAGATTTTTTAGACTTCAAGTCTAACGAAATATATAATTTAGTCTACCTGGACGCCTTCGCTCCTACTACACAAAATGAACTCTGGCAAGCCGAAGTGCTAAAGAAAATCTTTCAAATGATGGCACCGCAAGGTATTTTAGTTACTTATTGCGCGAAAGGAGAACTGAAGCGTAATTTAAAATCTGTTGGTTTTATAGTAGAAACCCTTGCAGGACCACCCGGAAAAAGAGAAATAACCAGGGCTATTCGTCCTTAAGCTTTCAACTAATTTTTGTAATTTCAAACCAAATGAAACTATTTAATGTTCGTGTTTACGGGCTACTCCTAGATGAAGGTCGGGTTTTAGTAAGTGATGAACTTATTAAAGGACATAAAATTACCAAATTTCCTGGTGGAGGTCTGGAGTTCGGTGAGGGAACAATTGAATGCGTCATTCGTGAATTCAAAGAGGAACTTAATCTGAATATAGAGGTAGTCGACCATTTTTATACAACCGACTTTTTTGTAGCCTCCGCATTCAATCCAAAGAGTCAGGTTATTAGCATTTATTACCATGTTCGTGCCCTTGAGTCCATTAACGCTAAAATTTCTGAAACAGAGTTTGATTTTGACCCCTTAAAGGAAGACGATCAGGCATTTCGATGGCTAAAAGTAGACGAGCTACACCAAAATAATTTTACATTTGCTATAGATAAAAAAGTATCTTTATTACTCAATAGAAAACTGCACTGATTATGCTTCAACGAATCCAAACATTATTTTTAATTCTTATTGTAATTCTGTCTACGCTATTATTATTTGTACCATTTCAGCACATTACTACCTCTGATACATTTTATAATGTTGATTTGAAAATTTGGGCTTTGAATACCAACATTCAACCAACAATATACTTGCCGTTTTCTTTAAATATTTTAATTATACTTCTAACACTATTTACAATATTTAAATACAAAAACAGACCGCTTCAAATGATTTTATGCCGCGTTATTGCCTTTTTTTCGGGCACATTAATTGCCTGTTTTTTTTCATTTACATATATTCAATTAACAGAAGCAAAAGATATTGTAATTAATTATTCTTATGTTGCCTTTTTGCCGGGATTAAATATTTTACTGGTATACATCGCTAAAAAATTCATCAAAGACGATGAAGAACTGGTTAAAAGCGCCGATAGAATTAGGTGATTAAAAAGTATACATATTTATTTCTATTCGCGATTTTCTTTTCGTTAACAGGCAGCGCCACACTACCCGACTCTCTCATAAATATCATTGATTTTGAGACCGCCGAGAACCAAAACATTCAAATCTCAAACGGTAAACGCGAAAACAAATTCAAATTTGCCGACCCAAAATGGCTTTTTATTACAAATGACCATGTCGAACTTAAATTTGGGAATCAAAATGAAAGTAATTACAAAATAGTCAATAGCCATTCGGGTGTTATTACCATTGGCGAAAAAGACAAAGGAATTTTCGATACCGGCTTTAATGGGATTGCCTGGTACAAATGCTATTTTAAAATTCCTCAGCATCAAATTAATAAGGTTTACGGATTAGAAATAGCATTGCATGGTGCTGTAGAAATTTATTTAGATGGGAAATTTCAAAAAGCCATAGGGACAATAAGTCAGGATGGGAAAACTGTTCAAGAGTTAAACGTAACAGATGGCAGTATTTATTTCCCTATTAACGATTCATTGGTCCATTGTATAGCCATTCGTTTTGCTTTACGAAATTATTCTCATTATTTGAGCAATTATGCAGACAATCTACAAGAACCTGCCTTTGAGTTTTCGGTATCTGATTTGAAAGACGACAGTCAAACTTTGCTAAGTATTTATTACAGCGTGACAAACATGCTATCGGCATTTTTCTTTGCTCTTTTTATCATTCATTTATTAATCTATTTTTTTTATCGCGATCAGAGTTTCAATCTGCTTTACGCGATGTTCTTATTCCTCTTATCGTTAACATTTTTGGAGGCATACCTCTTGCGCTTTATTGAAGACTTAAAATTCTATTTATGGTTAGATAGTTTCGATAATGTAATTTTCCCAACTGTATGTTTTATCTTAGTAACCATTCTCAACAAACTATTAGACGAGAAAAGAACCTGGCACTACATTGCTTTATGTATTGCCTTAGTTTATCATTATGTGGATGTAATTTTCATTCATGAATTTCATAGATTCACAGGAGTTTCGATAATTTTTTATACTTTAT
>CAYQDP010000127.1:0-7509 GCA_964416235.1 uncultured Flavobacteriaceae bacterium
GTTGTCAATGGAAATATTTCGCACAACATATCTGTTGTTAAAACTAAAACTGCTTTTAGTATTGCTTTAAACTGTAATTACAGCGAAATGATAAATGCTTTCATGATGTATTACGGTCCCAACCTAAATGTGAGTCAGGCTTTTTATAATAACACATTACGCGCTACAATCGGAACTTCGTATAATCAAGTATTAAGCAATGATGTGAAAACGAATGAAGTTTTTAATCACCGTTTATCTTTAAGTTACTCTCCAAAGTTTAAAAATCAAAAAATCGGAAGAGTAGGTTTCAATGCAAGCGCCGTCTATATGCAGAAATTGAAAACTTCTGTTGGCGTGGGCGAATTTACAGAGTTTACAGGAAATGTTGGATTAAATTATAGTTTTTAAGTAGATGAAAATTAAAAGCGAAATAGTGAAAATTTTGTGTGCTGTACTTGCATTCATCTCCATTTCCTTTTCTAGTTTGAAGGCTCAGGAAGACTCCATTACCAATCCGGCTATAAATCGTGTAATCTCTTTAGTAAATACGGTTGAGGAAGGAAGTAACTTTATTGAAGAGCTTTCTCCCGACAGTATTGCTTCGCTTCCGTTTGGAATGATTAAGCAAATTGGACAAGCGCGTTACATCATTGCTGTTGATTCCATTAAGTTTCGACCTACAGGGGCATTTTTCAGCGCGTATGCGGCTATTGATTTTCCGGGACCAGAAAAGAAATTAGCTTTTGAAGCTGTAAATATAAAATTTAATCCTAAGGGTGTTGTTGGTGGAAATCAGGCGCGATTAATGTTGGTGAGTGAGCATACAATTAAAATAAACAACAACGTTAAGCTTAAATTGAAACCTGATGGCAATAATTTTGTTGAATGGGATTGTAATGGCTTTAAAGGAATAAGTTTAAAGGGTTATTTTGTTTTTTCAAAAGGTAAATTACGTCCCGATTCAACGCAAACCCAGGATAGTGTAGTTACAGCCTCCTTCCAGATTTATACCAATGACATTCACAATTTCGTAGCGCAAGTAAATGTCACACCTTTTACAATGGAAGGGCTCAAAGGTTGGTCGTTCAATGTTAGCAACGCAACGGTTGACATGAGTGAGTTGGTAAATGCACCGGGCATGATTTTCCCTTCAGGGTATACCAATCCAAACATGGTCACTTCTCAAATGTGGACCGGCTTCTACTTGCAAGCGTTAAAAGTAAAATTGCCAACTGAAATTTCTAAAACAGGAAAGCGTACCGAGATTCTCGTTAATAATCTTCTCATCGATAACATGGGAGTTACCGGATTATTCCAGGTGAATAACGTGTTAAGTACAGGAGAAGGAAGTATGAGCGGTTGGGGTTTTTCTATTGATGAATTAGGGGTAGGCTTTGTGTGTAATCAATTAACGAGCGGACATGTTAAAGGAAAAGTTAATATCCCAATAATGGATAGTGCTCAAGCCTTAATTTTTAACGCTAATGTAAATTATAATCCAACGTATAAAGAAGTTGACTATAATTTTGTGATTAGTCCCGGAAATAATTTAAAGTTTAATGTTTTTTCGGCTGAGGTTAATCTTCTAAATACATCTTCAATTAATATTACTAAGCAAAATGGATTATTTAAACCAAGTGCAGTATTAAATGGATATATCAGTTTTAATAACGCGAAGTTTAACACGAATGGCGGACAATTACTCTTCCAGAATTTAACTATTACCACCATCTCTCCTTACATAACTAACGGTGTGTTCACACTACACAACATAGGCAGTCAGACAAAAGCGGCCAAGTACCCGGTAAGTTTAGCTGATATCACATTTGGTATTGATATGGGTTCTCCTATCATGGGTTTTAGTATCACGCTTAATGTTTCAGATAATCCAAGTGCAGGGTTTAGTATTGGTACTAAGTTAAGAGTGAAGGGTAAACTTGAAGTGAATCAACAAACGTATACCGGTGAAGCTCCGGTTACTTTAACCAAAACAAAATATAAGTTTGATAAAATTGTAATCGATGGTGTTTCACTTGGGATAAATACTTCAGTGTTTTCATTAAATGGTTTAATAATTTTCAGAGATGATGATCCGGTTTATGGTGATGGTTTCTTCGGCGAGATTGCATTTGCAATTAAGGACGTGTTGCCGGATCCTGCAGTAGTTACAGTTTGTTTCGGGTCAAAAGAAAATTACCGTTACTTTTTTTATGGAGCAGCCATTCCAACTAATATTCCGCTTGGAAATATACCAATTACACTTACGAAACTTGTCGGTGCAGTTTATTATCACATGACACCGGGATTAAATTCACAACAACAACTTATTGCTGCGTCTCAAAATTTAAGTGCAGGCAGTAATGCAGCTACTTATGTTCCTAATCAAAATATGGGATTAGGTTTTAAAGCAGGTGTTGGATTTATTTATACCCCAAGTGAAAAAACAGTGAATGGTGACGTGATGTTGGAAATTGCCTTTACGTCTTCAGGCGGATTGAATTTTGTTAAACTGACTGGAGATGTTTATTGTATGGCTACTCGCGACGAACGTCCTAAAGCACCTGTAAAAGGCAATATTATCATACAATTCGATGCCGTGAATAAAGTATTTGATGCTAACGCTACAATATTAATTAACGCTTATAATGCAATTACCGGAACAGGTACAACAAAGTTTCATATAGAACCCGGTATTTGGTACGTTTCCGTAGGAAAACCAAGTAGTCCGAATAATATTAGCATCGTTAATCTCGTAAATGCTACTGCATATTTTATGGTAGGGAATAGCATAGAGCCGGCACAAGCTCCGCCTCCTGAAGTTTCAAATATCATTAGTCAAAGCGGATTACAAGCCAATCGTAATCAAAGTCAGTTGCAAAGCGGACAAGGATTTTGTACAGGAGCAAAACTTTATTCTCACATCAAGAAAACTTTTGGTATGAGTTTCTTCCAAGTGTATAGCATGTTTAATTTCGGATTGGGTTTTGACATGATGATGATGAATTACGGACCGAATGCATATTGTTCTGGTTCCGGACAAAAAGTTGGATTGAATGGTTGGTTAGCAAGTGGAAATATGTATTTCTATATGCAAGGAAATGTGGGGGTAAAGGGTGATTTGAAATGGCAGCCCGGATGCGATTGTGATAAGGTGACTTGTTTATGTGCGAGTTTTGATTTTAACGTGTTCAATGGAGGGGTAGCAGCGCTTGTAAGCGGTAAAATGCCAAAGCCTCTTTACTTATCGGGAACTTTTGCCTGTTATTATGATATTCTGGAGAAAGTTTCGGGAAGTTTTAATTATGATTATAGTTACGGAGAAGATTGCAACATCGTTAATTAATGAAATCACATAACATATTTTTTATCCTTTTGATTTTTTGCGGATGGTTTGCAAAATCGCAGACTCAAACAATTTATATTAAACCATGGATAAAAGAAAATGAAATTTTGTTGCGTTGGGTTCCTGTTTCTAAAACTGTTTTTGACGCCGGAGTTAAAAACGGATATAAAATTACACGCACAGATAATTCAGGAAATACTGTTGTAATTGCAGAGGCTGTAAAGCCTTATGCAAAGGAAGATGAAGCCTGGAATTCCTTGTTAAAAACAAAAGATGGAGCTGCTTTGGCAGTAGGTGTATTATATGATATCATCAGTACCACAAACGACCCAAAGAAAAAGCAAGAGCAGCAGATGATGGTATACAACATGATGTTACTAAGCTGTAATTTTGATGCAGATATTGCAAAAGCATGCGGATTATTTTTTGCTGATAAGAATATAGTTAACAACAAAACGTATACTTATAAAATTTCCATAAATACATTACCGCAAACCACTTCGCTTCAAATTACTGCATCACACTTGTCGAAGCATCCTGAAATTCAAAATCTGGAGGGGTTATTCAGAAATAAAAATGTAAAACTAAGATGGAAAGCTTCTGTATTTAGAAACAATTTTTCAGCGTATAACATTGAACGAAGTGGTGACAGTATTAATTATTCAGTTATTAATAAATCGCCAATTATTTTATTAGCTTCTGAGTTCGAAAAGAATAAGGACAATATTTATTATCTCGATACATTTCCTAAGACAAAGCAAAAATATTATTACCGAATTAAAGGTGTGAATCATTTTGGGGAATGGTCGGAGCCCTCCAATGTTGTAAGCGGAATTGGTTACGAACCGTTAAGATCTTTTCCTGTATTTGACACTATATACACTGTAAAAAACTTAACGGTGTATATGCGTTGGCGTATGGCCGATAAAAAAGAGAGTTCTTATCCTAAACACTATTTTATTAGTCGCGCTATTAAAGATGCCGGTCCTTATGAAATCATTCACCAATCTAATTCTTCGTTTGAATTTACGGATATGAATCCGAAGCCGGTTAACTTTTACAAAGTGGGCGCTATTTCTTATGGAGGTGATACCTTGCAATCGTACTCTTACATGGCGTTAATAAATGACACCATTCCTCCTTTACCACCAACAGGACTAAAAGCTAAAGTGGATGCCAAAGGTAATGTCACGTTAACTTGGGATAAAAACGCCGAGCCGGATGTTCAAGGTTACAAAATTTTCAGGTCAAATGCCTTGCACGAGGAGTTTGTTCAAATCAACAATGAATTTGCGCGAGAGCCAAAATATAAGGATAAATTAAATTTAAAAACACTCAGTAAAAAAGTGTATTACCGTGTCAATGCTACCGACAAGCGTTATAATAATTCTGAACTTTCAAAACCGGTTGAAGTGATACGTCCGGATACCATTGCGCCGGAGAAACCTATTATTAATAATTTACTGCTCAAACCAAATGGTATTTTAATTGAATGGATTAACAGCAACAGTGAAGATGTAAAATATTACGTGTTGTACCGTCAGCCTGAGAAATCGCAAACAGAGGAAAAGCTCAAAGAATGGCAAGCAAAGGATACACTTAAATCTTATTTAGATACCAATTTAATGATTGGAACCGGTTACCGTTATAAATTGGTTGTAGGAGATGAAGATGACAATATCAGTATTTCTAATAATCCGTATATGCGTTATGAAACCGGGTATAGAAAAAAATTAACCACTGTAAAATATAGTGTTGACCGCACAGCAAAGACTGTAACCTTAAATTGGGAGTACAATTATCCCAAATCAGAAATCGATAAGTATATCATTTACCGTTGCAAAAAAGGCGGCGCTTTAACTATCATTAAAACTTTACCTGGCAGTGCCAATTCATTTGTAGACAAAACTCTGTTTATGGGAAATATTTATGAGTATCGCATTAAACCCGTTTTCACCAGCGGTGCTGAGGGTATTATTAGTGATGGGGTGGAAGTGGTGTATTGATAGCCAATTATTAGTTTAAAACCACCACATCTAAAAAAAGTAAGCTTTTAATGTATCTCTAGTCGCTTTTATTACGTTATACAGTTAAATGCTCTTTACTTTTAACTAATATCTTCGTTTATATGTGGAAATTGTATTTGTTACTGGCAATACTGCTCACAAGCTGCAGTGCCAATTCTCAAGTTTCAGAATTCGGTAATTTATACAATGGCTTTATTTATCCTGATTCTACGATGAGAAAATTATCTCATATTGTAGATTCACTAAACCTTAAATTTAAAGTATGCGATTTTAATAAGGTTTTTTATTCTAAGCCAATTGCAAAAGCACATTTAATTTACGTAAAAGGTTCTAAGTCAAAAAAGGTAATTAAAGATATGAAGGCTAAAATGACATACGATGAAATTGTAGCCAAATATAAATGCGATATAGAAATTAAAGATGTTTTGTTAGTGAAATTTAAGTATAAAAATTATGAGGAGGAAGAGGTGGTTGAATTCTCCGCTTATAAAATGGGAGTTAATGCTGTAAGGGATTTGGAGTTAACTGAGCCATGGAAGAAGTATGAAAAATTATTCAAGAATGATTGGATATACCGTCACGATAAAAGAACCAAATATTCTGAGGAGGATTTAACCGCTTATTTTCTTACTGAAGACATGTATTGTAAAGCAATACCAAAGCAATACGCCAGTATGTTACAGTATTCCGATTGTTTGGTTGATACTAATGCTCAAATTTATTTTGATAAGGCCAAGAAAACAGGCAGATATTATGGTTATGAAAAAAATGAAAAAGTAAATGCATTTATGCAATTTGTACATAAAAACACAAATCACCCTGAATATTCTGAAACGGATACTCTGTATTATGAAAAATATCGGGTTTGGGATTCGTTAAGAATTAAACGTTGTGATAGTTTACGAATGGTTAATTCAGATTTTGATGTTTTGTTAACGGAGGCAATAAGTGAGGCCTTAATTCATGGTGGAACAAACGATGAGTTTGAGGAATATGTGGGGCGCTATTCTTCAGCTAAAACCGAACTTCAATTAAAACGTAACCGTATCGTTGTAGGAGGCTGCAGTATGGATCAAAGTCCGAGAATACATGCTTTAAATATTGCCGTGCTTTCTGCGAATACAATCAACTGGGAAATATTTTTACGTTCACATTTGGATATTATGAACGATCGGTTTGAAAGAGTAAGTGATGGGAGTTATGCTTGGGCAGGAAGGAAAACTTACATTGGAGAATTAGAGGCTTTAAACATAAATGTACCTGATTTGATACTTGGAATTTGTTTACGTTCTGAGAACGTTAATAATAATCACTATTATGGAAGTATTAGCAGAATTGGAAGAGCCTTATCGGAAAGTAAACAAAAAGATTTGCTTGAAAGTAAAATGTTAGAAATGATTAAATCACCGGAATTAGATGAATTTAATCGGCTTTTAATGTATTTTTTAATGGCAAACTACATACATAATCTCGACAGTATTGAAACTAAAAAGGAAACAGCATCGAAAGCTTTTGATGCTTTGAAAACACTTCCATCTTACTTAGTATCTAACGCCGAGCCTTTGAAGTTTAAATAGTAAGATCTTGTTTATTCCTTCAAAATGTTTTTTGTAGAATGTTATTATAGGTAAATAGTAGTGGTGAATTGTTAAAGCTTAACACAATTACAAACTTCATCCACTTGCTTTAATTTACCTTAACATTTGTTGATGCTTGAGCCAATAGCTTAGGATTGTTATTTATTTAGAACAAGGTGTAAGGTTAATTAATTCAGAAAGTCAATCTTGTTTGTTTAGATAGTTAATAAAAGCTTTTAAAAATTATTATTTAACTAGTCAACAAGAATCTTTCCTGAATAAAATTTGATTTCATTATCAGTAAGTGTAAAATAATATATACCTTGAGCTATACCCTCGAGATGAATATGATTTAAACCCTCATGAATTTCATTTTCGTATATTTTTTGACCTAGCTTATTGAATACTATTAAT
This sequence comes from uncultured Flavobacteriaceae bacterium, assembly GCA_964416235.1. Lineage (GTDB taxonomy): Bacteria > Bacteroidota > Bacteroidia > B-17B0 > Aurantibacillaceae > JAHEYG01. The sequence continues at coordinate 7,344 of CAYQDP010000127.1, forward strand.
TCCCCAGAATGAATTTGTTTTTCAATTTTAAGTCCGAATTTTCCATTATTGGGATTTGGAAAAATCAGAACATTGTGGTTATTGTGGATAATGTTTACATGGGTAGGAACACCAATTCCTAGTTTAAGTATAAAACAATCATATCCGCCACTTGAAGAAAGCATAA
>CAYQDP010000128.1:0-7506 GCA_964416235.1 uncultured Flavobacteriaceae bacterium
TTTAATAGAAGACGGAAAGCATATTTTGATTGTTCAAGCTAAAGACAGAAGTAATAATCAATCTGGTGCAGTAGATTACCGCATCACGTTTGAAGTAGTAAATAAACCAAGCATTACGCAAGTCATTAATTATCCTAATCCTTTCAGTACGTCAACTCGATTTGTATTTAACTTAACAGGAACTGAAGTTCCTGAAATGTTTAATATTCAAATCATGACTATAACCGGTAAAATTGTGAAGACTATCACCAAAGATGAATTAGGCCCGTTACATATTGGACGAAATATTACAGAATATGCTTGGGATGGTAAGGATGATTTTGGTGATAAATTGGCCAATGGCGTTTATTTATATAAAGTTCAAACTAAGCTTAACGGACAAAATATAGAGCATAAATCGAGCGAGGCCGATCAATATTTTACTAAGGAATTAGGTAAAATGGTGATAATGCGTTAACCATGAAATCATTTATTTATTTTGTTTTAGTTAGTCTGGTCCTGTCATGCGGTCGCAATCCTACCATAAAGGATGATTACACCAAATTAGTGGATGCAGAAATTGCGAGACGTTTGGAATTGATTAAAAGTGATTCCTCTGTAAGTACCACAAGTATTAATGGGATTCACAAAGAGGTTCAGAATCTTATTTTATTAAGTAAGGATGCAGAAAATTCTGCTAACGTTCTCTTTACGATAAATAATTATTTCAAAGAAGTAACTCATAAACATGATGTGCCATACGATGGTTTTGTGCCGTTAGTGAAAACCATGAATCTTCAAACCATTGAAGCAACTATAAAAACCAATGAGCTAAATCTTTTGGATAAAATTATTTTCATGCAAACAACTTTAACAAATGATAGCGCGATAATGAATTCAGTTTATTAGTTTACCTACAAAAAGAGCCTGATTACCTCAAAGCTGTCAAGTGTATAAAAGCTATGTTTATTTTTGATCCATGAAAGGGAAATATCGTAACGTATTAGCACATCTGTTAGGAATAGTTTTATTCCTGTCGATACCTATATTGATATCACCCGATTTATTAAATCTTGAAAGACTGTTTACCATTCCGCCGTTTTTGCGAGATTTTTTTACCTACCTGTTACTTTTAGGTTTTTTCTATCTGAATTATTATTTATTAATCCCCAAGTTTTATCAACATAAGAAATATCTCATTTACATTTTTATAGTTGTGGGATGCTATCTCTTTGCTGAGTCATTACCGAGATTGTTTATTCGTGATTTTTATGTTCAGAAACCACAAATGCACGAGTTTCCAACGCCTGATTTTCCGCATGTCCCCGGTCCTCCAATGCATGAATCTCATAATCATGAAATGCCTCCGCCTGATTTTCATCAACCGCCTCAAGGTCATCGTCCGCCTCCGTTCTTCATGAAAACGGTTTTTTGGATTGATCTTTCCAGACATTTTTTTCTTTTTACGGGAGTATTATTTTTTTCATTAATGTTGAAAATAAATGAACGCTTAAAGCTTGCTCACAAAGAGAAAATAAATGCTGAATTATCTTATCTCAAGGCTCAAATTAATCCGCATTTTCTTTTTAATACCTTAAATAGTATTTATTCCTTGGCTATCCAAAAATCAGATGATACCGCCAATGCTGTAGTTAAACTTTCGGGTATGATGCGTTATGTTTTAACTGAATCTCAAAATGAGTTTGTATCGTTGCAAAAGGAATTAAATTACATAAGCGATTACATCGAATTACAAAAAATGCGTTGGGATGCTAATGTGAGACTTAATTTTAAAATATCAGGTGATGCTGTTGGGAAAAACATAGCACCTTTGGTATTAATTCCATTTATTGAAAATGCTTTTAAATACGGAATAAATCCTGAGGAGAATTCAGAAATCACAATCGAAATTGGCATTAATGAAGCAGCTATTAACTTATTTGTAAAGAATAATAAAGTGAGTGTTCGTCCGGATCCTGAAAACAAAAGTGGATTAGGAATTGAAAACACTAAGTCGCGATTACAGTTAATGTATCCCGGAAAGCATTATTTAACTATCGACGACAATCCTGCAACATTTAGCGTATCTTTAAGTATTAAGGCATAATGATACGGGCAATTGCCATAGACGATGAGCCGCTGGCTTTAAAAGTAATTGAAAGCTTTTGTAAACAGAGCGATGAAGTTGAACTATTGAAAACGTTTACTAAGCCACATGAAGCTTTAGATTTCATAAAGGATCAGAGTATCGATTTGTTGTTTTTGGATATTAATATGCCTTCAATTACCGGCATTGATATTGCTAAAATTGTGAAAGATAAAATGATTGTGTTTACAACCGCTTATAGCGAATATGCGGTAGAAGGATTTGATTTAAGCGCTGTAGATTATCTATTAAAACCGTTCACTAAAGAAAGATTTAATCAGTCTATTCAAAAGGTTAAACAATTGAGAGTGGCACTTACGTCAGGAGAACAAGCGTGTTTTTATATTAAAGCAGATTATACTTTGCACAAAATCGAGTTTTCGGATGTTTTATATATAGAGGGCTTGGATGATTATGTTAAGATACACGTGTCAGGACGTAAAACAATTGTAGCACGGTCTACCATGAAAGGTGTTTTAGAATTATTACCTGCTGATAAATTTGTTAGGGTGCATCGTTCATTCATACTTCCTCTTACCAGAATAAAGGGCGTTAAAAATAAAACTGTTATTTTGCCTGAAATCGAAATCCCCATTGGTAACAGCTTCGAATCGGCCTTTATGACGGCCTTTGAAAAGCAGAGCTGATTGTTATTAAATTTACCTCAAAACCCAACGGGTTAACCTCAAATTCCGTATATTTATTTAATAATTAAGTAACATTGTTATATAAATAAATTTACATGAATAATTTTAAGTTTACATTAAAAGTCGTAATGACTTTAATTGCATTTGCATTTACTGCTAATGCACAACAATGGGATGGTTTAACTATTTATAGTACGTCCGGATCAACCAGCGCTTATCTTATGGATACAAACAGTACCAACGTAAAAGTATGGTCGTTTACCGGACAAGGTGGTACTGGTTATTCAACTCATTTAACACCGGGTGGTGATTTGTGGCGTTCTGTTTCAAATACCGGAAATGTATTGACGGGTGGGGGTATGACAGGCAGAATCCAAAAGTGGGATTATGCAGGTAATAAATTGTGGGATTATACTTATTCGTCTTCAACATATTGTTTGCACCATGACCATTGTCCATTACCTAATGGAAATGTATTGGTAATTAGCTACGATGTAAAAACAGCTACGGATGCTTATAATGCCGGTGCAACTAATAGCATTACAGTTTGGTCCGAAAAAATTATGGAATTGCAACCTGTTGGCACGAATAGCGCTATTGTGGTTTGGGAGTGGAAAGTTTGGGATCACTTAGTTCAGAACTTATATCCAACTCGTTCAAATTATGCAACGTCAATTGTAAATAATCCGGGTAAGTTTAACATCAACTATTCCTTACAAAAGGATTGGTTACATATGAATGGAATTGATTATAACCCAATATTAGACCAGATTGTAATCAGTTCTCATAATCTAAATGAATGGTATGTGATTGATCATAGTACTACAACTGCTCAGGCAGCTACTAATACAGGAGGTAATTCAGGAATGGGTGGCGATATTTTATACCGTTGGGGAAATCCACCTGCTTATCAAGCAACAGGCACAAAAATATTAAATGTAACACATGATGCGCATTGGATTAAGGAAGGGGTTCCAAATGCAGGATATTTAGTTGGTGTAAATAATCAAGGTGCAACAGGCCCTAAAACAACTATCGATCAAATTAGTGTGCCACGTTCAAATTACAATTATACTTTAGCTTTAGGAAGTGCTTATACACCTTCTACATTTAACTTGCGCCATACTTCTACAGGCTACACAAGTAACATGGGTAGTTCTAATCAATTTCCAAATGGGAATCAAATGGTTTGTTTAGCAACAGCTGGTTCTATTTACGAAATTGACGCAGCGGGAAATGTACTTTGGACAAAAAGTACCGGAGGTATGTGCCCTCAATCTCATCGTTATAGTCAGTGTTATATTTCAAACCCGGCGCCGGCGCAACCAAGTATTTCATTAAGTGGTAATGATGTTGTTTCCACTACCGGAGTAACTTATCAGTGGTATGTGGATGGTAATTTAATACCGGGTGCTACTTCACAAAACTACACTCCAACTCAAAACGGAATTTACGTTGTAAGAATTACAGATGCTAATGGATGTGTTTATGCTTATTCTGCAGGTTATCCGTATACATTAGTAACCGGAATTAAAGAAAATCAAATAGCAGCTAATTTAAAAGTGTATCCAAACCCAACAAACGGAATTGTAACAATTGATGATTGGTATATTAAATCAATTGGTTATTCTGTAAATGTAATAGATGCACAAGGGAAAATTATTATCAGTCAACAAAATGAAAATAAATTAGATTTATCATCTTTCGACAGTGGAGTATATTTTGTTTCTATTCAAACTGCGGATGGAATGTTAATTAACAAGCGAGTATCATTAGTTAAATAAATATCATGAAAAAAATAGCATTATTTACAGTTGTACTTTTCTCCGTTTTATCAATGCAGGCAAAAAAAGTAAAGTTTGCTGTTGACATGGGGACATACACAATAAATCCAAATGGAATTCATTTAATGAGTGATTTTCAAATGGCGATAGGTTTAACTGCCGACTGGGATCCAAGCACGTTAATGTTAACTCAGGAGGGCAGTTCAACTGTCTACAGTGTGATTGTAGACATTCCTGCATTCGCAAAGTATGAATTTAAGTATGTAAATGGGATTTTCGGATACGAAGCAGAATTTGTTCCTGATCAGTCGCGTGTTGGTTACAGCTTCAATGATAATCGTTGGTTATATGTAGATTCATTAAAAAACGATACCACTTTTGTTGGTGCAATTCCTTTTTCAGGAAATGCTCCGGTAGGAAAGAAGCTTATTCGTTTTTTAGTAGACATGTCAAACGAAGCATCAGTATCTCCAAATGGCGTACATGTAGCCGGTAATTTTCAAACACAAACCTGGAACACACAAAACAACATTTTATACAGTTTTGGTGGAGGTGTATATGAAATCATAGCGTATGCTCCGGCCGGAACTTATGAGTTTAAATATTATAATGGCAATACTTTGGGCAACACTGAAACTGTTCCTGCCGCTTGCGCAACTAATAATAACCGCACTCATAATTTAGTTGCTGACACTATTTTGCCAACGGTTTGTTACAAAGCTTGTGTTTCTTGCAGTTTGGCTGGTATCTTCGAGTATAGCAGTGAAATTTCAGGTATTAAAATGTATCCAAACCCGGTGATTAGTTCCGCAACTCTTGAGTTTAAAGAGAAAGGAATCGCTTATACTGCTACTCTTATGGATTTAAGCGGCCGTGTTCTAAAAACATTTAATAGTTCAAATGGAGAAAACATTGAAATAAGCAGAGATGATTTAAAGTCAGGAATTTATTTTGTGAGAGTTACCAACGCGAATAACGCTAAGTCAACTTCAAAACTAATTATTCAGTAGTTTCTTTTTTACATGAAGTGTTTACATATTGCCTTACTTTGCGTTGTAGCTGTATTTTTTAATACGGTTATAGCGCAAACTTTTTATAATACATCCGCCATTCAGAAAATAGAAGTCCAATTTGCTCAATCCAACTGGGATTACATGCTTGATACAGCTAAGCTGGGTAAAGAAGGTTATTTGATGGCGCAATGGGTAAAAGTTAATGGTACCTATTATGATAGTGTTGGAGTAAAATATAAGGGCAATAGCTCATACGATTCAACTTATGGCAAAAACCCAATCCATATTGAGTTGAATACTTATAAAAATCAATCTTATCAAGGTTATAAGGATATCAAGTTGAGTAATGGCTATGCTGATCCGAGTTTAGTAAGAGAGGTTTTGGCTTATGACATCCTTAAAAATTACATGCATTGTCCTCAGGCTAATTTTGCGCAAGTTTATATTAATGGAAAATACATGGGAGTTTATTCCAATGCCGAAAATATTGATAAAAAATTCGTGTCCGATCACTTTTATTCTTCCAATAATACGTTTATTAAATGCAATCCTATTGGAGTTGCGACTACAAACACAAAAAGTAATTTAAGGTATATAACAGGGGCAGACAGCAGCGGATATCTTAATTTTTATGAGATGAAATCCAATTACGGCTGGAATCAATTGAAAGATTTATGTGATTCAGTAACCAATAATGCCAATAGTATTCCAAATGTGATGGATTTAGACCGTGCGATCTGGATGTTAGCGTTTAATAATGTCATCGTAAACCTGGATAGTTACAGCGGTGCTTTTGCACAGAACTACTATTTGTATAAAGATAATACAGGTCATTTTAATCCGGTATTATGGGATTTGAATATGTCGTTTGCCGGCTTCCCTCATCTTGGATTTTCGAATTCCAGTATGGCAAGTTTATCCATAACTAATTTACAGCAATTGCCTACTAATATTCACAGCACCGACCAATATTGGCCCTTGATAAAAAATATTATGAGTAATGCGCAGTTTAAGCGGATGTATATCGCGCATATGAAAACAATATTGAATGAAATGATAACTTCCGGTGTCTATTCTGCTAAAGCAAATGCATTCCAGGCAATAATCGATACCGCAGTACAATCTGACAACAATAAGTTTTTCACTTATACTCAGTTTCAAAATGCAATGAATACAAATGTATCTGTGGGTAGTTATTCTGTTCCGGGGATTAGTACATTAATGAATGCCAGAGCTTCATACTTGAATAGTACTTCTGAGTTTACGGTAACCGCCCCAACCATTACTTCAGCAACAGCTATAGCAACACCAAGTTTGAATGCGGCAGTAACGATTACTGCTAATGTTACTAATGCAAACAGCAACGGAGTTTATTTAGGTTATCGCTTCTCAAATACCTTGAAATTCAATCGTATTTTAATGTTTGATGATGGCTTACATAACGATGGAGCCTCAGGTGATAATGTGTTTGGTGTAACTTTTACAATGACGGCAAGTCAGGCTCAATATTATGTTTATGCCGAAAATAATAATGCGGGTAAGTTTGCGCCTGAAAGAGCAGAGCATGAGTTTTATAATTTGATAGCTATTCAAACCGCAACAGTAGGTCAGGTGAAAATAAACGAGTTTTTAGCCGATAATCAGGGGGATGTACAAAATGAATTTAACATGTATGAAGATTGGATTGAATTGTATAACACCACTTCAGCTCCTCTTGAGTTATCCGGATTGTTTTTAACGGATAATTTTGCAAGTCCATCTAAGTTCACCATACCGCAAAATACAATAATTCAGCCGAATGGTTATTTAATTATCTGGGCTGACCAGAATCCATCTACTGCATCGTATGTACATGCTAATTTCAAATTAGCGGCAGGCGGCGAACAAATTATGTTGAGTAATTCAAGCGGTGCTGTATTAGATAGTATTTCATTTGG
>CAYQDP010000129.1:0-7430 GCA_964416235.1 uncultured Flavobacteriaceae bacterium
GGCTTAAAAAGCTATAATGCAGTTGAGAAAAAGCGTGAATTTGAAAAAGAATTTTTGGCAGTGGCCAATGCCAACTCAGCTTACAAAGGTAAACTCGATGATATGTTTAATGAGTTTAAGAAAATTTACGCCGAGTATTCTACGCTTAGTAAGCAAATGGATTATTATAGTGAGTGTTTGATGGGAATTGACGGGATTCGTTTCACAATGAATTTCATAAACATTTTCAATGAACTCAAGAGAAAGAATGCAGGTAAAGACAATAAGTTTGATGATTTATTAAAGACGATAAAAAAATCGATTCCATTCAGAAACATGAATAAGGAGACGGACATTAAGCTTTGTACTGCTATGTTAAATGAATACGTGAAGGGTGTTGAGAAAATAAATCGTCCGTTTTATCTGGACTCATTATTAACTGCACATAACAACGATGGTGCTTCCGTTGCTAAGTTTTTATATGAGAACTCCAGTTTTATCGATAATACTAAAGCGAAAGCCATGCTGGATGATTTCGAGCAGAATGCTTCTTTATACGAACGCGATCCTTATTATAAGATGACAAGCGGAATTGTAAAGTATTATCAAACCGCAGTTATTCCTCAGGCCAATTACGATGAATTACACATTACTGAACTACAAAAGGAATATGTAAAAGCCATGCGTGATTTAATGAAAGATAAAAAGTTTTGGCCGGATGCAAATTCTACCTTACGCGTCGCCTATGGTAAAGTGAATAATTATGAACCTCGTGATGGTGTTTCTTATAAGCATTATACAACGCTGGATGGAATTATGGAAAAAGAAAAGCCTGGTGATGACGAGTTTAATGTGTTTCCAAAACTGAAAGAATTATATGAAAAGAAGGATTATGGTCAGTATGCCGACAAGGACGGCAAAGTTCATGTTGCCTTTATTGCTTCTAATCATACTACAGGAGGTAACAGCGGTAGTCCGGTTTTAAATGCCAAAGGTGAATTAATTGGAACCAATTTCGACAGGAATTGGGAAGGTACGATGAGTGATGTGATGTATAATCCAAATCAGTGCCGCAATATTGTTCTGGATGTTCGTTACACTTTGTTTATCATTGATAAATTTGCCGGTGCGGGCTATCTCTTAAAAGAGATGAATATTGTGAGTAAGTAATTCTTCTTACGCCATCGATTTATTAATCAGCGAGAGTAATTTCTCTGCATTCTGCTGATTGGAAAAACGGCTTACTTGTTTTTTTCTTTCTTCCATGAACGTAGCATTGTAATCCATTTTCATTAATGATTCAATAGCTTTAATCATTTCTGATGGGTTATTACCAATCGCCAGCGTAGAGTTACCTTTAATTCCGGTGCCTTGCAACATTTTATCATTACACACCACAAATCGGCCTTTAAAGAGAACATTCACTAGCTTTAATTTGAGTCCGGTTGCCTGTTCGGTGTAAAGTACATGAATATGCGCCTCTTCAATCAATTTGTTCATCTGTGCTTCGGAAGGGTTGGAAATTAGTTGCACATGCTTCAGTTTTTTAGTTTTCTCTATTAAGAAAGCGGGCGGATTCAATCCGGCAATGATAATCGGGGAGTTTATTTTATTGAATACATTTTCAAGCAACCACAAAACTGCCGCATAATTTTCTGAAACGCTGAGGTTGCCATTGTATAAAATATAGTCTCCTTTACCGGATAGTGAAGAAACTGTATCGTTCGAATGAAAGCTGGGTAAAAACTCGCATGGCACTTTAGGATATTTCTTTTTGAAATAGGAAGTGTCATCTTCGTTAACAGCCAATATCAGATCTGCATGTTCAACGACATTTTCAAAATTCTTTAATTTCCTGGCTTCTTCCTTTAAATAAACGCGTTTAAATGTTTTCTTTTCGCTTTGCGCTAAGTGATAATAGTAATCGTGTTCGATGTTGCTGTGACGGTAAATTTTAAACCGGTCTTTAAGGCGTTCGTCACTCATTAAATAACACGTATGAAGAACTTCGAAAAGAATAGGGTAGTTGTTGCTTAATAAATTTTGCGCCAGTTCTTCTGATTGTCTTGACTTCACATTATAAGGCAATAAGGAAAAAATATTCATGACGCCGGTTTTGCGCTTATAGTAGTACACTTTTTCACACAAAGCTTCCAGTTCTTTGGAATGGGCACGGCCATATTCAAAACAGTGTAAGTAAACTTTTACGCCATTGGCATGTAATTGTTTGATTTTATAAAAAACATCAATTACTCCTCCATAGTTTGCAGGAAAGGGAATGTCGAAAGAAACTATATTGATTGCTTTAGCCAATAAAGCAAAGGTGGTTAAATTTATTCAAAATAAAAACCCGAAGCGTTGATGCCGGCTTTAAATGTGGTTTTTTGACTTCCTGCAGAAGAATAAACCATAATAGTCGATTTTTGAATATAATCAATGGCATCGCTAACATAAATATCATTATTGTTCACATTTACGGCAAGCCCATAAAAAGTATGGCCGCTACCGCTAATTAACGAGGAAGTCGGCAAATTAGTATCACTAATACCCATTTTATAGACATGCGTATTAAGGAAATAAACAATATCGCGTGTAGAATTAATGCAAAGATTCCCCGGTTTGTCAGAAGCATTAAAAGTAAACGCTGTTTCAATTTGTAAGTTCACCGGATTGATTCTAGTGAGCTTTGCTAAGGTACTTGTGCTGCTGTTTCCTCCGCTTAACACCCATACCTTCGAGTTTTTATCTAAGACGATGCTTCCTGCATTGGGGCCAACCAAAATACTATCGCTGATTTGATCTGTAATGGTATTAATTACATATAGGTAATCCGACTTCAAATTTGTGACGAAAGCTTTGTTATAGAGCAAAAGCATTTGTTCTGTCCAGCCATTTAAAGGAATGCTGCCTGATTTTGTATTGGAATTTAAATCTAGAATAGAAATGGAATTAGCATACAAATCACTTACGTAAGCTTTGTTAGGAGAAACAGGCAGAATATAACGGGGCGAATTAAAACCGGTAATGGTTAATTGATGTTTGAAATTGTCAGGAGATACGACTGTTATTTTACCTGAATTATTTACAACAATATAATAGTGGTTGTTTATTTTTATCATACTCTGGCAAACATCACCAAGTGCAGTATTATTGTTTTGTGTTTTATAAATATCCTGAATAACATTCCCACTCTCTGCTTCATATAAACTTACCGAAGCATTGTTACTACCATAGTTGCCTTCGTTAATAATGTACACTTTGGCGCCATTACCTAATGATACTTCCGGTTGCAATTGTTCATTCGGTTTGTCTTTTACACAAGAAGTAAAAAGAGCAAAGAATAATATGTAAAAGGTTATTCTCATTCCTTAATGATTTTTTTAGTACAAACTTTATTTCCGGAATGTATACTGATAAAATAAATACCTGAACTGAGTTCGCTCATGTTTAGCATTGACGAATTAGATTTGAATTCTTGTTCCATGCGAATATTTCCAAGAACATCGGTTAAAATAACAGAAGCTGTTTCGTTTATACCTTTCAATTGGATGTTTATTTTGTCTTTTGCAGGGTTAGGGTAGAAACTAAACAAGGAATTTTTTTCTAGTTCATGAATACCAACCGCTTTTTGATGAATCACGCCTACAGCATCTAAATCAAATCCTCCCTGTGGAAAAGGCGTTGGCCAGGGGTCGTTAATCGCGTTGTTGTTGGAGTCAAAACTAACGTAAGGAGGCATTACATTTCCAATCACGTCAATGATTTTAACGTGTGTTATATTGTCAATGTCTAATTGCGGTGATGAAGATAATTCCTGTAAATCAAAAGGTGTTCCGTATAATGCACGGTATTTACCTGCCAGATTATTAAGTTTAGTCGCATCCATATTGGCATTGTTATCGAACTGCGGATTTAAAGGCGAGTTAGAGACCGATGGAAAACGTACAAAGTTGATACCATCGCTGCTTACTTCAACAAAAGCTAATTCTAAAAATGAATCGTTAAACGCATTCTCAAAAACCGCAAAATCATAACCCGGACCATTTGAAATTGGAGCGCTAAATGTTATGATGGCACTTCCTCCGTCACCCAAACTTACAATTCCTGCGTCAGCTTTTCCAATGGCAAAGGAGCTATCACCTACTGTAACAAGTCCTAAGTTTGTATTGGAAATATCCTGATAACCCCTAGTTACTTTACATTCTTTTGCCCATGCAACAAATGCATTACTGTCTGTATGCATGGCAATTGAATTGGCACTTCCCACCGGCCCATGAAATTGAGCCGAGGAAGAAAGCGCCAATAAAGTAAATATAGTAAGCAATAATGACTTCATTAATTTTTAATCAATTTGTAAGTGTGTTTGTTTTCCTGATGATTCATTTCGATGAAATATAAACCACTTGTCAGTTCGCTGATGTTTAATTGGAAATTGTTCGGTCCGGATAGAATGTTTTTGTTTTCTTTCCTTACTTCAACTCCAAGCGCATTGATGATTTTTATTTCCGCGTCAAATGTTTCGTTGGAGATAAGAGAAAAGTAAATATTATCAGAAGCAGGATTTGGGTAGGAATTAAACTGAGCAAACAAAGTGTTTTCTTTTATCCCCACAACTTTACTGGTTGTGAAATTGTCGATATTAAAGAATGCAGGTGTGTTCATTCCAAAACTTCCCACATCGCTTGAATACATAAAAATCTGAATACTGTCAACCACACCGAGATTACTGCAATTTACCCATTGCCATGTTTTTAAAATGTAATCTAACGAATTATTACTTGAACGAAAATCCGCTAAATAAAATTCTGTGCTATCTGTTTTCATGGCGCCGCCTAAAAAGCCTTTAATTGTAATCTTAAACCAATCCGGATCATTACCTGTTGCTCCTCCGAATTTTTTCGCGAAGGAATCCCCATTCTTCATTGATTTATAAGCATAAGTTGAATTCGTAATATAAAATCCGTCAACTTTATTATCAGTAGCTGTTTTTAAACGGATAATGCCATTGTTTTGAGCAGTCACATAATAATTGGAGTTGTTGTAACCTTTTCCGGCGGCGCAATTATATAGATTCATATAACCCCCGTTAGCAGTATCATTTTTGTTAGTGTAGGAAAATCCTTTACTCCAAAACCCACCAGAACTAGTATCCCACTCGTATTGAAATATAGCGTTGTTCGTTTGCCAATCTTTTGTTGTAGAATTGTAATAAAATGAATCAGCAGGAAGGCTAAAGGATTCGAAATCTGCTACCGTTTGACCATAAGTCTGTACAAGGAAGAAAGCTAAAATTAAAGTAATTGTTTTTTTCATAAGCTTGATATTATATTGAATTGTTGTTTTTATTTTTTGGTTTGTAATAGTTTAATGTAAGACCAAATTCATAATTCCTTAATGGCATTGGTCGCTGTTCGATTATTGTGTAATCAGTATTAAACACATTATTAATGTGAATCGCTGTTGTGGCATTGAGATGATTTATTTTAAACGTATAGCTCATTTTAAAATTGGCTACTTGATAAGGTTGCAGCCAACTGTTATTATCACTGCTTGTAAAACGGTAACCAATATAATTATGATAATAGGAAAGTGTAAATTGTTCGTAGGCTAAAATAAAACTTCCACCGTAATTGTAGCGAGGGGTGTAAATTAATTGCTTGTTTACCGAAGCATCATTAATTAAATTAGACTGAATAACGTTCGACAACACATAAGCGCTGTTGAATCCTATTTTGCATAGTAGCGATTTATGATTGTAGGCTATAAAGTTTGATGTTTCAGTACCCCTGCTGTAAACCTTTGCTAAATTGATAGGCGTTGGATTTCCTCCCGGACCCGGCACCCAGGCAATCCAATTACTGATGGTTTTATTGAAGTAGGTCATTTCTGATTGAAATATAAAATCATTCATTTGTTGTTTGAATTCAAATCCTCCCTCGTAAGTCACGCCTTCTTCCGGTTTTAAATCCGGGTTGCCACCATTAGCCCAATATAAATCATTAAGTGTTGGCAGACGATAAATCTTGGCGGTGTTTAATTTTAACTTAAGATTTTTGAATGCTAAAAAGTATAAACCGGTATTTCCTGTAAACGGAATTTCAAATGCATCTGAAAACTCCTTTCTTAAATGTAATTCATATACTAACTTTCCATTCAGCATATTCAATTGGTAACCTAATAATATTGCTTGTTTAGTAAGTTCAGGATTGTTTTGAATGTAGTTATTTGTTTGAGTATTATAATTGGTGAAGTTATAACCAAGGTAAATCTGATGTAGCTTTCCTAAATTATATTTGGCATCCGCTTCCGCTATAAGTGTCTTTGTTTTGCTGTTTGAAAAAATTCCTGCGAGGCTATCGGTGTAATTTAGTTGATCATTAAAGTAAGCAACGCGTACCGAAGGCGTGATGCTTTTACCTGTATAATGCCAATCGGCAGTCAGTTTTAAGTTGTCATCTTCCTGTGAGGCTTTACTTGTTTTATTTCCAAGAGTAGGAGGTAGGTTGCGGAAACTTTGGTGGTACCAGGCTTTCACATTGATGGATTGATTTTTCAATAGCATCCAACTTATTTCCTGCAGAAATCCTTTTATTACATAATTCGCATGTAACTGTCTTTTTAATGTAGTGTCTTTAAATTCAAAATCATTTTGAGCTTCATTAAAATAAACCTTTGTATTACTACTGAATTTTTTATGTGAGAAATGTAATAATGAGTTTAATTTTTTATTTCCATAAGAGCCAAGTCCGAGATTTAATAAAGTGCGGAATCCTTTTTCAAACTCATTGTTGTTATTTAAATGAATACTTCCTCCCATCGCCCCGCTTCCCCACGTGGCGGCGGAACCACCGTATTCAATTCCGATTTTGTCAAAAATAAAGACAGGCAATTGCGAGAAATCATTTTGTCCTAACATAGGATTTTGAATGTTAAAACCATTCCATAACACAGGCGATTGAGAAGCGTTTCCTCCTCTGAAAGCAGCAGAGCTTAAATTACCGGGACCATAATTCTTAATAAATACTGGGGAATTAACGGATAAAATATCAGATAGGTTTTGTTGTAAAAAGTTTTTTGCTGTTATAGAATCGAATAACTGTGTTTTTTTAACGGCATTGAATTGTTTTGGTTTGATGCTGGTTATGGTCACCTCATTCAGATCTACACGTAAACTGTCATTGCTCTGTGCTTTTAATGAAGTACAAAGACAGTTTAAAGCGAGGCATAAAATGCACACTTTAAAAACAGATATGTTGTTTTTACATAAAATCATCACAAATAATTATTCTATTCGAACAATCATTTGCATCAATACGGGAAATAAAAAACAATTATACTTTAATTGCCTTGTGGCTTCACATCCCGAAAGCTACAAATTTGTTGTTAGTGGCAGGTCTTCTGACTTATCTCTTTCGGTAGCCTTCCCGTTAAAAAACAGTGGCGTAGAATTA
>CAYQDP010000130.1:0-7411 GCA_964416235.1 uncultured Flavobacteriaceae bacterium
AATATCAAAACTTAAATAAATTTTATCAGGCAATTCTTTTACAATACGATTACACACTCTGTCCCATGAATCACCACGATACATGGCGTGCTTCATGTCACGATCAAAAAATGTAACCACACGTCCTTTTTCATTCTTTATTACATCTAATTCTTCCTGACAAAAATCGCGAATGCCTACCTGAATTAATTTATTAACCTCTTTAATTTTTAAAGCATTGTACATGATAGACGCATGTGAAAATTCGAAACCTTCATAGGCAATTCTCAAATCCGCATGCGCATCTAATTGCAATACGCCAAACTTTCCAAACTTATCGGCTAAAGCTTGCATCATACCTAAAGGTGTAGAATGATCGCCTCCAATTAAACCAACTATTTTCTTTTGATTCAGAAAATGTGTTACGCGCTCTTTAACTGTTTTATTCAACCACAAACAACCTTCTTGAATTTCCTTGGCAGATTTTTGATGCGTTTTGTTCTTGCTGATATCCTTACCGGATGCCATCGCATCAATCATAGCTTCTGCCTTTTTACGAAGCGTAGTGCTTTTTGAACGAATGGTTTTATTTTCTTTATCCATTCCTATTCCTAACTTCCAGGCATCTTTTAAATTAGGATCATACAAATCCACTTGATAAGAAGCTTCGTGAATTGCCTTTGGTCCGTTTACCGTTCCTCCACCATAACTAACGGTCACCTCCCAGGGTACAGGAATCAATACTGTTTCACATTCTTCTATAGTAAATGGCAATCCAAACATACCGGCAGTAGTATCCCCAATACTATTTGGGTCGAATGATTTTATTTTTTGTTCTTTTGTCATAATAATTTTATTCAACTGTTATTTCTCAACTTCTCTCGAAATGACAACTTTTTCAAAAGTCATAGTGAGTGTCGTCTGTCTTAAGGTGCTAATCTAGATATTTTCCAAAGATTATTTTCTTTCGTATAAATAATTCTGTCGTGTAGGCGACTCTTTCTTCCCTGCCAAAACTCATAATAATCGGCACTTAAAACCCAACCGCCCCAAAAATCAGGACGAGGAACTTCTTTGCCTTCAAATTTTTTGGTGTATTCTGCGACTAAATTCTCCAACTCTTCACGTGACTTAAGTTCTGAACTCTGATTAGAACTCCATGAACCAATTTTAGATTCGCGCGGACGATTATTAAAATAATTATCGCTGTAGGACGGATCGCATTTTACCACTTTTCCTTCTATGCGGATTTGTCTTTCTAAATCCGGCCAAAAGAAACTCAGACTCACGCTTGGATTCGTTTCCATATTTTTTGCCTTACGGGAATTATAGTTTCCGTAAAACCAAAACTGATTATTCTCAAACTCACGCAAATAAACAATACGAGATGCCGGTTTATTCTCAGGTGAAATAGTACACAAAGTCATAGCCTGTACTTCCGAAACTTTCGACTCAACAGCCTGTCCGAGCCATAATTCAAATTGTTTGAAAGGATCGGGATTCACCTCCGATTCCAAAAGATGACCCTTTACAAAGTCTTCTCTCAATTTTTTTATTTCGTCGCGTAAACTCATAAAAATAGTTTTATCAAAGGTACATTTATTGACGTAATCTTTTTGTGAATAATATCATTTCAAACAGAATTTATTTTAACTAAATTAGCGGTATGCAGGGCGATTTTTTAATAGCGCATCCCATGTTACAAGACGGTTATTTTAAGCGGGCCGTTATTTATCTTACTGAAGATAATGAAGAAGGTTCTTTAGGATTTATATTGAATTTTAAAACCGACATGATGTTACGCGATGTGTTTCCACATATCAAAAATGGGAACTTTCCAATTTATGAAGGCGGACCTGTTTCAAAAAATCAATTGTATTACATACACAATTTAGGAAACGACCTCAGCGAAAGCATAAAAATAAACGATGGTTTATATTGGGGCGGTAACTTTTTTGAATTGGCACACATGATAGATCACGGAAAAGTAAAAACACATAATGTTCGTTTTTTTGTGGGCTACGCAGGCTGGACACCAGGTCAATTAAAAGAAGAGCTAATTCAAAAAGCATGGTTTGTTGGAGAAGCAGATAACTATACCGTTCTTAACAATAACCCTAAAAATTTATGGGGCGAAGAGTTGGGTAAAATTAAAGAATCTTACAAGGTATTTTCAGATATAGCTTTTGACCCGAATCTGAATTAAGGCACTATTATAAAAACTTCAAGCGTCTTAAAAACAAAAAACCCGACAATGTCGGGTTTTCATTTATCTGTGCGGATGAAGGGACTCGAACCCCCACGCCTCGCGGCGCCAGATCCTAAGTCTGGTGCGGCTACCAATTACGCCACATCCGCAGCATTATTCTCTTAGGAGGACGCAAATGTAAGGATTTTTTAAAATGCGGGCAAAAAAAGCTTATTTAAGCCACATGGCTACATAGGTTTCGGGCACAGGCAAAGAACCCGTGCAATACTGTACTTTAGCCATAATTTCCTTAGGAAAATCAATCACTTGCTCAAAACCCAAACGCTTAAAATACCCCGGAATAATCGTTACTGCATAAAGAGGTTTTGTGCTTTTTTCCTTAAGTGCCTGTGAGATTAAGGTACCAACACCTTTATTTCTGCTTGCTTCAATTACACCTAATGAACACAATTCCTGGCAGCCTTCATACGTTCGTAAACGTCCGAAGCCCACAAGTTTTGCATTGCCTTTTGCTATAATAAATTGGGAAGGTTGTAAATCGTTACTATCGAGTTGCATCTCTGCAATTAATTCCACCACGTTTTTAAAATCCTCATCGCTACACGCGCTCAATTTATAACTACTGATGGTTTCAGGCATTACTTTACCAAAATTAATTTTTGAGTGCGACTACTCTCACCATCGCTCAAATTAATGAAATAAGAGCCGTTTTCGAGCCCGTATAGATTTAACTGTATCAAACCAAAACGCATTTCTGTAGAATTGACATATACCTCTTTGCCCGTAATATCAATGATACTAATCTTTACTTGATTTCTGAAACCTCCCTCAGGTACTAAAATATTTGTTAAGCCTGAAGACGGATTTGGATACAACTGAAAATTAGCAAGGGATTTTAATTCATTCACAGAAACCATTTCGCTATTGCTTGTGATTTTTTCCTGATAGCAATTCAATACAGTGCGCTTATTTTTATTAGCATCGTACTCACTTACAAATGCAACGATGTACATATTGTCAGGATTGTAACGAAATACTCCTCCGGCTGCAACAGGAACGGTATATGTATACGCTTTACTGAAAGTTTGGTTTTGTGTGCCGCCGTTTACCGGAATAACTCCTGCCGCTCCGAAAGAACCATCAAGTGCAGTATCTAAAACATTTTGATGTTTATATTCAAATGCCTTTAAAACATATCCACCGGCGGATGATAAATAATATCCCTTTTGATAATACGCAGAGAAAGGAACATTATACATAAAGCTTAATTGATTCCAGCCATTATAAGTTGTGTCGCTTCCTAATCCGAACACATTATTTTCGGTGATATACGCATTGATGCGATAATCGCCCTTTACTTCCGCTGCAAAATTTGCCTGTACACTAAAAGTTAATTCGCGGGTGCTTGTATTATAAAACTTGTTTAATACACTTACGGAAACAGGAACTATCGCAGCTTTGCGCTGATTGATTCTCGATGCATACGCTGCTCTTTCTACCGGAATTGTTGCAATATCATTAAAATAATTTCTATCGATTACAGCAGTAGTAGTTTTATTTCTGTATGTTGAAATAACTCCATTTACAGAAGCATTCTTCAAAGAATCACCATCATGAATATTAACTGCAATTACACTACCTGAAGTTAAAGCTGCTAATTTATCTTGTCCGTCAGGACTATAACCATCGAATGTGCTTAGGAATTGCTCTACCATTACCTTCTTTGAAGGTGCAGTTGCCATAATACTTAATGAAGTAAATAAAGTATCATTAGAGTTGTTTTGGTCAGCATTACCATTAATGTAATTTACCCATATTTTCACGGGGTAATAACCCGGAGTTGAAATATTATAAGGAACATTAAAAGTAAAATCGTTGCTTCCGTAAATCGGAATGATTTGCGCTAAACCAAAAGCCTGCTGGTAATTTGTTATGCCTTCTATCTTATAATTTAAAGAAACCGAATTTATACTTGTTCTTCCTTTGTTGGTGATTCGACAACTGATATTTCCATTTGTATTTACTGTATTATAACGGTAAACGCCTTGTCCTTCCGAAATTTCACCGTCAAACTGATTAGCTATATCTTCAACCTTGATGTTATCCAGCCATAATTGGTACATGTTTTGAGAAATGTTTTTAAATGCAACGCGAATGTTTTGTCCTGCGTACTGGCTTAATGAAACGCCGCGCTTTGTCCAAGTGCTTTTTTCTCCCGCGCCCGGCGTATTCCCGTCTGCTAAATAAAACACTCTGTCGCTTAATAAAAAACTATTGGAATTTAATGTTCCTGTAGTGTTAGTGGTAATATAAACTTCGTATCCTTCCGGAAAATTTACATCAGGCGACATAGCCTCCCACGACAACACAGTGTTTGCAGTGATATTATTAATTACGGGTGTTACAATAAATCGTTTAACAGCCACTGAAGTATCTAACCATGATGTGCTCACTAAAAATGTATCATTTTCAGTACTGTTATAAAGTACTGCCCATCCTGTCGTTTTTAAAGAGGTTACATTAAACGGACGATTCGGACTGTTTGCTGTACCAACATTGTTTTTATATCCATCATCAATTAATGTGTAAGCCGATGCGGTAGTATAAGTTGTGGTAATAGTTTTACTGCCCATCACTTGAACATCGTTCTGCAGACTAAGCGTGCTGAAGTTGTCAGAATATAAAACCTGTGCCTTTAAAGACACCAACGGCATTAACAAAGCAAAAAAGAGAATTCTTAATTTCATTTTATTCTATCATTATACGGTCTTTACCGTCGAAAAAAGGAGCTTGAATACTTAATACTTTCAAAGGTTCCTTTGAGTTTACTTTTACTGAGTGCGGTGTGTTTTTGGGGATAAAAACTACATCGCCCTTTTTTATTTCAATTAACCTATCGCCCAATTTCATTGTACCGTTACCATTTAAAACAACCACATGTTCTGAATGATGAAGATGTTTATGCAACTTAACTTCCTTTTTTATTAGAATTACAAAAGAAGAAGCTAAGCTGTCACCAAAAAAAGGGGAATTGTAAATGTTATCACTAACGGTCTTTAACCCTACGGTATCGGTATTCAAATGGTTTTGCGCTTTTACTTTTCCTACACAAATCCATCCCGTTAAAACAAGTATTACAAAACGTCTCAACATTTTAGTTCTTAACCGGTACCGCCGCTGCTGTAACAGGTGCCTCACCTAACATTTGCGGAGAAATACTCTTCATTAACTGTAATGAATTGGCGTGATTAGGATTTAACTTAAGTGCTTCCTGTAAACATTGTTTTGATTTACGGTATTGACCTAAATTAAAATACGCTCCTCCTAAATTGTCCCATCCTTCAGGATTGTAACGATCTAATACCACAGCTTTATTTAATTCATACGCCGCGCTATCAGAACGTCCGCGTTGTGCTTTTTGATACCCGCGTTGTAACAACTCATTATAATAAACAATGTAGTAATTCTTTAAATAAGGATTATTAGGATATAAACGCTCGGCATGCTTCCAGAAATAAAGCGCTTCGCGATCACGCTTTAATTTATAATAAGCTAAACCTAAATTTAAATACCCGTTTACGTAACGTGGATGTAAACTTGTTGCGTGCTTCAGGTAACTAATTCCTTTATACAAACTACGTTGACGCATGGTTAAGTTTTGTTCCTTGAATTTCTTTTCATCATAAGGGAGAATTATTTTTTTCTTATTTACTCCACTTACAAACTCGCTATCGTTCACACAGAAATCTAACATCTCATCTTTGTAAGTACTAAATGGCAGATTAGCTTCTTCTCCCGGCTTTTTATTAAACCATTTTGTGTCGGCCAAATCAATCCAACGCGCACCTGCATTACCTAACACGAGTACGGAGTTTGGCATTGTATTAGCGTCTTTAATGAATAAAGTAATATCACTCTTCCAATCCCAATTTCGCTCCCAAGCTTTACAGCCGTACAAGAAAACAACAGCTGCAAGGAAGCCTATTAAGGCAGTTTTACGAATACTAATACTGATGTTCTGGGCTTTTTCCAATCCCTGCAAAATGAGCCAAGCGAGGAATATACAGAAGCCTATGGAGGAGTGGAACATCAAACGTTCACCCATGGTTGCTCCAATGTCCATTAAGATGTTACCAATCATTAATAAGAAGGCAATGTAAACTGCAATAGCGAATCCTAATACATGCTTCTTGATAATTAAACGATAAGCCGCATAAACTAAACCTAAGTGCAAAATAATTGACACTATAAAATCCCAGTCAGTAAAGTGACGGTACGCAATTGTGTTGTAAGAATAATCAGAAGACAATGGATGCGGGAACCACATTAATGTGAAATACTTCAATAACACAAAAGCTTTAGTACAAAAACGCTCTTGTCCGTCGGCTAACAAATAAGGGTTATTCAAAATTTCGGTATCAGGAACGCCCGGCTTTAACTTCACCGCCACTAAACGCATGGCCAAATAAAATAAAGTAACAAAATAAAACCAGCTCATCAAGGTGTGGAAGTTCTTCTGACCGTTAGTTTTTCCGACAAAGAAAATTCCAACAGCGGCATACAAGAATGGGAACAACCAGAAACTTTTATCAGGTTTATCGCCAGGCTTTGCATGAATATCAAAATTGTATTTTATGTACAACATGATAACAGCCGACACCATGAAAATTAAAAAGACAACGAAAATATTTTTATACTCCTTGTAATTTTTATAGAAGAAATAAGCACCACCGGCAGCAACTGCTAAGCCAACTATACGGGCAATGTTCGCTGAATTAGGACTCATGCCCGAAGCTTTCATTGCAATAATCCCTCCCATTCCAACTGCTCCAAATCCTGCTAATGGCTTTAAGAATTTCTGTAAATCAAAATCATTTTTAGTAAAAGTATAAACTCCAATTGGAATTAAGCCTAGTAATACTAATGCATATTCTTTTGACAATAACGCCAACAAAAACATGAAGCTTGCCCAAAACAATGTTGTAGGTTTTTTGTCTTCAAGATATCTGAATGAATACAAGAAGGTGAGTGAGATGAAAATCAAAGAGAAAATTTCGTCACGACTTTTTACGTTAGCGATAGCCTCGGTATGCATTGGGTGAGTCAGGAATATTAAGGCCGATAAAAACGCCATATCCTGATTTTCACGGAACATATGATTTCTGAAAACCAAATACAAGAATATACATCCTAAAACGTAAGTCCACATATTGTTGAAGTGAC
>CAYQDP010000131.1:0-7377 GCA_964416235.1 uncultured Flavobacteriaceae bacterium
CTTCATTCTTACAACGTAAATTAAAATTAGGTTATAACCGTGCAGGACGAATTGTTGATCAATTGGAAGCTGCAGGAATTATCGGTCCGTTTGAAGGCTCCAAAGCCCGTGAAGTATTGTGTAAAGACATGGCACAATTAGAACAGATCATGCAGAAGATCAAAGGGAGTTAAACTGTATTCTTTTTCTTCTCCGACTTAGCTATACTTTGAAGCCATTTAATTGCTTCTTTTTCGTTGGTAAAAAGTTTAGTGTTTACTTTAGGTTTAGTAACCTTAATAAAAAAATTAGCCATGATGCGCACACCCAATGATTTTACTAGAAACGCATCGGCAATTCGCCATTTATTTATGTACGGTGAATCCGCATATGCTTTTCTGGCTTCAGGTGATGAAGAAGTGTTTCCACCAAAATCTATAACTGCATAATGACGTTTTGGACCCATAAATTCCTCAACATACTTTAGCATTTCCTTTATTTCGTATTCTTCAACTACCTGATCTTGCTCTACCCTATAATACAAAATATTCTTTTGCTCATCGTATTCAAGTGTAGCTAATGGATATTTTTTTACTTTCAATTCCACTCAATAAAGATAAAAATTATTTTACGGATGCGCGTTTTAACCTGTCATTTATGGCACGGCCTAATCCTTCTTCAGGCAACAACTCGCATAAAATAACATCTGTTTTACTTTCATCCATCATGCGTATTGCAGAAAATAAATTAGCAGCTGCTTCTTTTAAATTTTTTGTTGGCGACAAATTATATTCCGCTCCCACATTATCAAAGTCCTTCTCTCCAAAATAAATCACCGCTGCGTTTTTATATAGTTTTAAATTCTCATTCACATTTCCCAAAATCAATTGCTTCATGGGCGCATAATGACTTTTTAATTGTCCTGGTGCAGTTGGATTACTTGATGAATTTATTTTCAGTTTCACCTTACCAACAGTTTTCTCAATCTCTTCTATTGCCAAGCCACCTAAGCGATACACACACACTTCATTTTCTTCCATTCCTGCTATGGTTGATTCAATTCCTACTTCACAATTACCGCCATCTAAAATATAAGCGACTTTATCACCCAATTGTTTGTTGACGTGTTCAGGTGTAGTTGGACTCACATAACCAAAGGGATTAGCGCTTGGTGCAGCCAAGGGAAAACCAATAGATTTTAATAAGTCCAATGTTAAAGCATGGTTCGGAACACGAATGGCTACTCTATCTAAACCTGAAGTTACCAAATCAGGAACCAACTCTTTTTTCTCTAATAACAGCGTTAAGGGACCGGGCCAAAAAGCATTTGCCAATTTTAAAAGCGGTTCGGGTATCGACTTCACATAATCATGAGCCTTTAAAACGGAATAAGTATGCACAATAAGAGGGTCGAAAACAGGGCGGTTCTTAGCCTCAAAAACCCCTGCAACCGCCGTGGAATCAAGGGCGTTAGCCGCTAATCCGTATACGGTTTCGGTGGGAATGGCTACCAATTGTCCCTTTTTTAAAAAATCAGAGGCAGATTCTATGCTTTTACCAATGGAAGCCATGGCGCAAAATTAGCAAAAAAGCCTATATTTGTTACCCCTATGTCGATAGTGACCTTAAAAGATAAGCAGTTTAAGCCCTATATTAAATCGGAACAAATTGAAGCGGCCGTTAAAAAAGTGGCGCAACAAATTAATGCTGATTTAAAAAATGAAATGCCATTATTTGTTGCAGTATTGAATGGCTCATTTATGTTTGCTGCAGATTTAATGAAGCAGATTGAAATCCCTTGTGAGATTTCATTTGTAAAAATGGCTTCGTATCATGGTACAGAAAGCACAGGTAAAGTAAATGAATTGATTGGATTAAATCAGAATATAGAAGGAAGAACGGTTGTTGTTATTGAAGATATCGTGGATACCGGAAATACAATAGAAAAACTAACTTCCATGCTAAAAGATAAAAAAGTAAAGAGTTTCAAAATTGCCACAGCTCTTTTCAAACCAAGCGTATATAAAAAAGATATAAAAATAGATTACGTAGGAATAGAGATCCCGAATGATTTTGTTGTAGGATACGGATTAGATTACGACGGATTAGGAAGAAATTTAAAAGACATATTAGTAATTGCATAAATAACTTAAACCCCAAACACCATGTTAAACATCGTTTTATTTGGCCCTCCGGGCGCAGGCAAAGGCACTCAATCACAAAACTTAATCAATAAGTACGGATTGGTTCACTTATCTACCGGTGATTTATTACGTAATGAAATCAGTAATGGCACGCAGCTTGGTTTGCAGGCCAAAGCAATAATGGATCGTGGTGAATTAGTAAGCGATGAAATAGTAATTGGCATGATTGAAAACAAAGTGGATGCAAGTCCGAATGCCAATGGATTTATTTTTGACGGTTTTCCTCGTACAAAAGCACAAGCAGAAGCTTTGGATGATTTGCTTCAGAAAAAAGGCACAGCCATTAGCGCGATGATTGCATTAGAAGTAAACGATGAAGAATTAACCAAACGTTTATTAGAGCGCGGTAAACAATCCGGACGTGCGGATGATCAAAATGAAAGTATTATCCGTAATCGCATTAACGAATACAACAACAAAACTTTACCGTTAAAAGAATATTATTCTGAGCAAGGAAAGTTTCACTCCATCAATGGAATCGGAACGATTGACGGAATTTTTAACGATATCGTAACACGCTTGGTATTTATTGAAGCTGAAATTGAATTAACTCAATTAGAAAACGACATCGAGCATTTAGATTTAACCGTGAATGATTTTGAAGAAGCAACTGAAATTTCTCCTGAATTAGCACGTGATATCGAAGAGGTAAGAAAAACAGCAGGAAAAGAAGAAGCAGAATCAAAGCCTGCTAAATCTGTTTCAAACACTCCTGTTAAAACTAAACCGGCTTCTAAACCGGCAAAAAAAGCTGCAGCTAAGCCTGCAAAGAAAAAACCTGCTGCAAAACCGGCTAAAAAAGCAAAACCAGCTAAGAAGAAGGTTGCTAAGAAAGTAGTGAAGAAATCAGCACCAAAGAAAAAAGCAGCAAAAAAGCCTATCGCTAAAAAGAACACTGCTAAACCTTCAAAAAAGAGCAATAAGAAGACCGTTAGTAAAAAGAAAGTAGCTCCTATAGCGAAAAAGAAAACAGCTCCTAAAAAAGCAGCGAAGAAAAAAGCAGGAAAGAAAAAATAATTGAGAAAGAGGGATACTAATTCTTCGAACTAAGAACTAATAACTACGAACTACCTTGGATACTAACTTTGTTGATTACGTAAAAATTTGTTGTCGCAGCGGAAAAGGCGGAGCAGGCTCTGTGCATTTTCACCGTGATAAATTTACTGCATTCGGCGGACCGGATGGCGGTGATGGCGGACGTGGCGGACACATCATATTACGAGGCAACAAACAACTCTGGACTTTAATTCACTTAAAATACCGCAAGCATGTCATTGCCGAAGAAGGTCAGAATGGTTCGAGTGCCAATTCGTTTGGAAAGCAAGGTAAAGACGAAATTTTGGAAGTTCCTTTAGGAACGGTGGCACGTGATGCGGAAACAGGTGAGATAGAATTTGAAATCACTGAAGACGGACAAGAAGTAATTATTGTTCCCGGAGGAAGAGGCGGATTGGGGAATGCACATTTTAAAACCTCCACCAAACAAACACCACGTTATGCGCAACCGGGTGAAGAAGGAAAATCTGAATGGAAAATTTTAGAATTAAAAGTATTAGCGGATGTAGGTTTAGTTGGATTTCCTAACGCTGGTAAATCAACTTTACTTTCTGTAGTATCAGCCGCTAAACCTGAGATTGCCGATTATCCGTTTACTACGTTGGTTCCGAATTTAGGAATTGTAAAATACCGCGATTACAAAAGCTTTGTGATGGCAGATATTCCGGGAATTATTGAAGGAGCACACGAAGGAAAAGGTTTAGGCTTACGCTTTTTACGACACATTGAGCGTAACTCCATTTTGTTATTCTTAGTAAGCTGTCAGAGTCCTAACATTTACGAAGAGTATAAAATTCTATTGAATGAATTAGAAGAATTCAATCCGGAGTTATTATACAAAAAACGCGTTTTAGGCATTACCAAATGCGACACCATCGATGATGAATTAATTGAAGAACTAGAAAAAGACTTAAAGAAACGCATGAAAGGCAAACACAAAGTGCCATATATTTTCTTCTCTTCAGCCAGTGGCAAGAACATTCAGGAACTGAAAGACTTGTTGTGGCAGAATATTAATTCTTAATAAACTTCTTTGTTACAATTTCATTTCCAAAATTCATTCGGAGGAAATACATTCCTTGCGTTAATCCTGAAACATCAATCTCATTGGAGTTTGAGTGAGTAGAAATTAATTTACCGGAAATGTCATATACCTCAACCGACTCAACTTTTTCATTTGAATGAATTACGATTTTAGAATGAGCAGGGTTAGGTGAAATTATTGTTTTCCCTTTATCCAACTTTTCTTCCGAATTCATCACCAAACAGTAATTCGGATTGATGGAATATGAAATCGGATTGGCCCATTGCGTGTAATTATTGATTGTATAAGATGTAATTGGGACTATGCTTGGATTAATCGGTACAGAACCATATACTATTGGCGTTGCATTCGAATAAGCACAGGTAGCCGAAGACGCACAACTAAAAGATGAAGCAGAACTGAATCGCTGAATAGTTAATGGGTTCACGGGATAATTGGTTGCTAATACATCAAAATAATACTTGTCAGAATACAAGGATTGTGGGCGATTACTTGAAACATGTGTATTAGCAGATGATTGCGTCCAACTTACAAAATAATTATTCAGCATAGTAAAGCCATTAGTGTTGCTTATACCATTTGAATCAACAACAAAACAACCTGTAGTATAAAAATAACTGTAATAATTTAAAGTATTAAATGAGTTAATTAACTCTCCTGAGTTAGATTCTGCAACTCCATTTGTGTTCGCATACTGTGGCATCCCTAGTGCATTTGTAGTTTTGTTTCTCCAAACAAACTGATTGTTGAGCTTATATTTAAAAATATTAAACTCAGCAGAGCCTACACTACTAATATAAGTAGTGAGCAAATAAAAATTACGTCCGTTCTTAGACCTCATTAAATTAAAAGCCGGACCGGAATTGCTGTTAAAATTTCTGGTATATAAAAAAACATCTGTATTATCATTATAGGAGTGACAGGTAATAATTGATGATGGCCCCATTCCACTATAACCGCAAGCAATCAACTTATAGTAACCTAATGAATCATTGACTAGAGAGAGGTTGTGTTGCTGAGTTGCTAAAGACCCACTTTTAAAACACTTAAACTTAAGTGGAGTTCCGTTTGTATCTAGCTTTAAGATAAAACCGGTACTACCCGGAGGCCAATATGTTTTTTCAGATCCGGTTACGACCAGGTGATTATTTCTATCCAACAAAATACTAGAACACTGTAAAGAATATGAGACATTTGCTGTTCCGGACACTACCGCATTAATAGCTGAAATATCTTTGGCCCAGGCGAAACTTCCATCACTATTCAACTTTCCAAAATATACGTTTCCAATATAACCGCTTTGGCTAACAAAATAAATACTGCCTGTTTTTGATAACAATAAACGATTAAACTTCATGGGTGCATAAGTAAATGCCCAAATAACATTAAAGTTCTTGTCGGTTTTCACCAGGCGGTCGCCATGAAACATGTAAATATTGGTATCCTTGTCTACAGGAAATTCGCCTTCGTTACCAGTGGAGGCATTCAGGTAAGGAAAGGTTTGTGCCTGGGAGGAAATTGAAGTTATTATTGCGATAAGAAGAAGTAAACGTTTTATCATGAGCTATTCTTTATCCCAAGTTACAAATAATTGGGTTTCATTAAAATTAATTTTGCAGATGTACCTTTTCACTTTATAAGTGGTCGGTTTTTGGATGTGGATTTAGCCCATTGCTAACAAAAAAGGCTCTGCCATTTAGCAGAGCCCTTCTATAAGAGAATGTATTTATTAATTAGCTGCTTTTACCAATTTCTTGCTTACGCTAGTTTTATCTGAAGTTAATTTAACAATGTAAACTCCATTTGCTAAGTCTTCAATATTGATGGTTTTCACTTCTGCATTTGAACCAAGATTATTGTACACTTCTTGTTTCATTAACTGGCCTTTTGCGTCATAAATTTCCATGGTTACATCATTTGCATTTTTCAATTGTAATGATAAATTAAACGATGAACTTGCAGGGTTTGGATAAATATCGCTGGTAATTACCGGCTCGAATACATCTTTGAAAGAAGTCACTAAATATTCAGCGTCAAATAAAGCAACGCCTTTACCAGCTGCTCCTTCTGAGTTCCAAACATGAACAGTTTTAACTGCAGGAGGGCTGATGTCTACACGAGGCCATGCTTGTTTTAAATTGGTGGTTAAATCATTGTATTGTCCGGTTACAGTTCCCCAAGTATTAGGAGCAGAAAGATTCATACTGTTAACCTTGTAAGGTAATTTGCTTCCTGTTGAATCATAATACACGGCTAAGAAATTATTATTACCCGGATCAAACACAATATGTGGTTGCATATCGTATGTAGATGCGTTAGATACATCTAAGCGTGCCCAATTAATATTGCTAGCTGCTCTGTGGTTGTGAAAACCAAGTACATCATAATCTGTACCGGTTCCTCCCCAATCACGTTCAACCAATACAACTGCAGACACATTACCACTATCATTATTTACATTGTTATGTTGAACTGCAATTGCAGGTCGGCGACAAACTCCTAACATATTTGCATCTAATGAATCCAGATTTTTTGGAGCAGTCCAAGTACCATTAATGGTTGTTGCGTTTCTTGATACATAAATATTAGCATTTCTTGCAGTAGAACTTGATAAACGTTCCCAAGATGCAAAGTAACGTCCGTTATTGTAACTTGAGCTTCTGCCATAATCTAATGACACATGTCGACCATAACCCGAAGTTGCATACAAAGGCTGACGAACATTTAAACTTGTACCTCCATTGGTAGAACAAACGAAAATAACAGAATCTCTAGGGCTACCATAAACAGAGTAAACAACTCCGATACTATAAGGCGATGCCCCAACAGCTGGGAATTTATAGTCTGATGCAATAGCCGCATCATAAACTTTGCGGGTTCCATAGTTGATTCCTGTACCCCAATTACCTGTAAATACACCAGTAGTTGCATTATACTTATCGAAAAATAAAGTATAAGTACCACCGGTAACGTTATTATTCACACCTGTCATAAACAGAGTAAGGTTATTGGTATCTGTTCCAACAACAACAATATCAAACACATCATATTTCACATTCGTCACTAAATAACTATCTAGAGTTGTCCATGTAA
>CAYQDP010000132.1:0-7325 GCA_964416235.1 uncultured Flavobacteriaceae bacterium
CTAAATTGTAGCTTTCCATGATTTTTATATCTGGAGGCTGCGGAGTTGGCATATTAAATTGCGAAACAAATTTTATGAATTTGCAACTCTTTAAGTTTTCTAATTTATTTTCATCCAATGGAACTTCAATTTTGGTAAATACCGGTGATGTCACCAAATAATTAACGTCAAGATTTCCTCGTTTAATAACATTATTCGGTAAAACAAACAAAGAATCGATAATCTGATTTTGTTCATTTAAAATGTAACCTTGTAACACAGCTTCAAAAGGAAAACCATTTGTTGCTTGAATGTTGATGGTTCCATAATTAATGTTGTCAATTTGTTTTACCGTGGTTAAATCTATTGCTGTGGTTGAAATAAGTTTGAAGTAATCTGTTTTAATTTGTAATGGCATATCAACATCCGCATAAATATTGATACCTGTGTTCAAAAATGCAAAATCATTGGAGCCAGAAATATTGCCAAAAGGATTAATGGATATTTTCCCTTTATAGGTTAAATAATCGGGAAGGTTTTCCAAAAATGGTTTAAGGTTTGAGTTTGTTGTGTTAACTGAAATCGTTTTTACTGACGGAAAAACAGGGTTAGAGAAATTATTTGTTTTCCCGGCTTTATTAATGTTGATGTTGGAAAGTCCGGACGCATTTAAAGTAACTGAATTATTACTAAATGTATTTACGGATTTAATATTACTTAACTGTGCGTTAATGTCAACTCCAAACTCATTTACAATTTTAAAATTAATATAAGCCGAATTGATTTGAAAATTACTTGCTTGCAAATTGTTGCTGATGTTTAAGGACACGGAGTCGTACGGTAAATCAATATTTTGCTGACCAAAATATCCTTCAACATAATACGGAATGAGTTTTGTATAGGAAATGTTCGTTGCTACACCTTGTCCGCCCCTTATTGTATCAGGTTGCGCGCTTGGGTCAACGGAAACACTGATGGTTTGTACAATGCTGTTGATTTTATTTCCGGATAATCCTCCCATTTTTACAGTATAACCACTTACGTCATAATACCGTGTTGTATTGTTGAAGCCCGGACTAATTACCTCATGAATTTTAAAAGGAATGCCGTATTTAGTTGTGCCCGGTAATATCATGTCGAACACTAAAGGTTGCGTATAGGTGTTCGTATAGTTTACTTTTAGTTTTCCGTCGTTAATAGTTGCAGTACGTAATTCAACACCATTACTTATGCTTAAATTAATTTCCTGAGTTTGCGGGAATCCAGGAATGTTACTTCCCGGAGCAATGAAAAAGTTGGTGTTGGGAGCGAGAAAAAAAGAATAATTAAGTACAGTGTCGGGGAGCTCTATCAAGGAGTCTAACTCAAAGCCCGCAATTTTTTTTGAAAATGCTAAGTGTAATAATCCTGTTGGGTCGGCTTGGAAAAGCGTGTCGCTAAAAAAATTCTTGATGTTAAGAGTACTTCTTGCGATAGGTGCTGAGATATCAACATCCCAATCGGTTTCATACGACTTACGGCAGGAGACCATAATTGTTACAAAAACAAGTATGCTTAGAGCTATTTTGCTAAAAATGCGCATTATACAAATATAAGCTTTTTGATATAAAACCTATTAACTAATACTGATCGTAGATTAAAAAGGTTTGGTATAATTTAAAACAGGTTTAACATAAATAATTGGGAAATTCCTGCAGTTTATTAGTAAATTTATGATATTGAAACTATGAGGTATTTTTTTTCTTTATTATTCGTTTTTGCATTTATAGGAGTTCAATCTCAAACTTATAACTATTACTTTGGTAATTTACATTCGCATTCGGGTTATTCGGACGGGAATAAAGACTCGAGTTCGACGGGGGTATCTAAACCGGCGGGCGATTACAATTTTGCCAAGGCGTCTCTTCATTTTAATTTTTTAGGAATATCAGAACACAATCATTATAGTAGTAATAACAATCCCGGAATGATTAGAACAAGCTATGCTTTAGGATTGGCAGAGGCCAATGCCGCCAATCAGGATGGTACATTTTTATGTTTATACGGAATGGAATGGGGCGTGAGTTCAAGTACTAATGGTCATGTTATTGTTTATGGATTTAATCAGTTAGTTGGTTGGGAGGCATCTGTTCCGGGATTAGTTGGGCCGAATTACGATATTTATGTAGATAAAACCGATTACTATAGTTTATTCAGATTAATTAAAAACACTCCGGGCACATTTTGTTATTTGGCTCATCCAAGTTGGAGTGATTATGCTTCACTTGTAAATAATCCATACAGTGCGATGTATGATTCGGCCATAGTAGGCGTTCCTTTTCGTAACGGAATTGCATTTAGTACAGCTATAACCTACGATGATTATCCTTTGAGTGATTTCTTTCAGTATTACCGGAAAATGTTGAGCATAGGTTATCACGTTGGTATAGGTTACGACCACGATAATCATAATCTTACTTTCGGCAGAAATAATGCAGGCCGCTTGGCAATTTTAGCTCCTTCATTAACACGCGCTAATTTGTATTCAGCCATGCAACAAATGCATTTTTATGCTACTGATGATTGGAATGCGAAAATTGATTTTAAAATCAACAGTAAAATCATGGGAGATTCTACTTCCGGATTAACGCCACCAACTATTAATGTAACATTTAGCGATGATGATGGAGAAAATGCAGATACTGTTAAAGTTTGGGCAGGAGTAGAAGGAAGCAGCGTGTATTCAACAGTACAATCAAGTGTTGCAGGAAATAATACGCTTAGTTTCACAGACAATGCACAAGCTCCGGGTTCAAATAAATATTATTTTGTAGAGGTAATTCAACCGGATGGAGATCGTATTATTTCATCTCCGATATGGTATCGATTAAGTCAATTTGCTTCCGTTAATGAGTTAGAGAAATCTTTTAATATAGTGGCATTCCCCAATCCTGTAAATGCAATATTGTATGTGAGTACTGATTTAAATGAAGGCTTTGAAATGGAAATTACAGACTTAACAGGAAAACTGGTTTATGCAGAAAAATCATTTGCGTCACAAACTAAATTATCTACCCGGAATTTTTCTCCCGGATTTTATACTTTGAAAATTACCAATGGGAATATTTCAAAAATTCAAAAATTGGTTATCGAATAGATTTTAAAACTTGCTCAGTTTTTTCGAGCATAGCGTCATTAAAATCCATATGTGTTACAAAGCGAATGGTTTGTTTTCCGAAGGCTGCAATCTTAATATTATTTTCCAATAATTTCTTTTCAAAGTCAGCTCCACTGATTTTTGTATCAATATCAAAAATTACAATATTGCTATCTACCGGTAAAATGGAAGTTACATAAGGGAGTGATTTTAAAATACCCTCTATTTTTTTCGCACGGATGTGATCTTCTTTCAAACGGGCTACATTATTATCCAATGCATAAATACCGGCGGCTGCTAAAATACCGGCCTGACGCATACCGCCACCAAAAACTTTTCTTACCCGGCGCGCTTTCTTAATAAAATCTTTTTTACCCAATAAAACGGAGCCGGCCGGTGTACCTAATCCTTTTGATAAACAAATGGAAATGCTGTCAAACAAACTTCCAATGTCTTTTGGATTTTCTTTGGTTTCAGTAAGTGCGTTGAAAATGCGCGCTCCGTCTAAATGAAAATTTAATTTTTTATCTGCGCATAATTTCTGAATTGGTTTTATCATATCCATAGTATAATAAGAACCTCCGGCACGATTTACGGTGTTCTCTAAACTTACCAATGTGGTTTTAGTTAACCAATCAAAATCGCCATTAATATTTTGTTCAATTTGTTGTGCAGTTATTCTTCCTCTGTCGCCTTGAATTAATTTTGCTTGTACACCGCTATTAAAGGAAATGCCCCCACCTTCGTAATTGTAAATGTGTGAGTTTACATCACATAAAACTTCATCGCCCGGTTGTGTATGAACTTTAATAGCGATTTGATTTGTCATGGTGCCACTCGGACAAAACAAGCCGGCTTCTTTACCAAATAAAGAAGCTGCTTTATTTTCCAATTCAATAACAGTAGGGTCTTCGCCAAAAACATCATCACCTAAAGGCGCATTCATCATAGCATCCAACATTGCTTTAGTTGGCTTAGTTACTGTATCGCTTCTTAAATCTATAATCATAATTAATTTTTTATTAAGAGTAAAAGTCCGTCACGGACAGGTAATAACAAAGAGCTTACTCTTTTGTCGTTGTTTACTTTCTGATTGAATCCATTTATAATTCGAGTATCGGTATCCATTTCTTTTTCACTCTGCAAAACTTTACCACTCCATAAAACATTGTCTACAATGATTAGTCCGCCTTTTTTTACTTTATCAATTACCAAATCAAAATAAAGCGGGTAGTTGCGTTTATCGGCGTCAATGAAAACAATATCAAATTCGTGTTTAAAGGTTGGTATGATTTCGCTTGCTTGACCTTGAAGTAATTTGATTTTGTTTTTGTAATCCGATTTGTCAAAATAACGTTTTGCAACCGCATTGGTTTCTTCGTTAGGGTCGATAGTAATTAATTCTCCGTGTTCTAATAAACCTTCAGCTAAACAGAGAGCAGAATAGCCCGTATAGGTTCCGATTTCAAGAATGTGTTTGGGTTGTTTTAATTTGGAGATAAAACTCAAAAAGCGACCTTGAAGATGTCCGCTCAGCATGCGCGGAGAAAGAACTTTTAAATGTGTTTCCCTGTTTAACTCCTTCAGAAGCGGAGATTCCTGTTCGCTGTGATTTTCACAATAAAGATTAAGTGCTTCGCTAATGAATTCCATAATCAAACCTACATTTTTTATTTAATAAACTCAAGGTGCGTAAATAAAAAAGTCCGGGTGTTTAGTCCGGACTTTCGTAAAGTATTTAAATCTTATTGTTGTTCATCAGGAATGATAGTACCATCTACTAAAATTCGCCCGCAATGTTCGCACACGATGATTTTTTTGTTAGTACGGATGTCTAACTGACGTTGAGGCGGAATTTTGTTATAACAACCCCCGCAGGCATCACGATCAACAGTAACAACAGCTAAGCCGTTGCGTGTGTTAGAACGGATACGCTTATATGCATTCAATAAACGTTCTTCAATTTTAGAAGCTGCGCTATCTGATTCAACTAATAAATCTTTTTCTTCTTTTTCAGTTTCAGCGATAATTTCATCTAATTCGCTTTTCTTCACTTTTAAATCTTTTGAACGCTCTTCGAATTCAACTTTAGATTTATCCAACAAATCTTGCTTTAAAGTAACAGCAGCTTTCGCTTCTTTACTGCGTTTTTCCGCTAACTGAATTTCCAGGTTTTGGAATTCGATTTCCTTAGAGATTGCATCATACTCACGATTGTTGCGCACTTTATTTTGTTGTGCTTCGTATTTTTTG
Source organism: uncultured Flavobacteriaceae bacterium (assembly GCA_964416235.1). Lineage (GTDB taxonomy): Bacteria > Bacteroidota > Bacteroidia > B-17B0 > Aurantibacillaceae > JAHEYG01. Next base: position 5,369 of record CAYQDP010000132.1, read on the forward strand.
ATGTTAGCCTGAAAATCCTTAATGGCCTGTTTTTTCTCGTTGATTTGATTTTCAAGTTCCTGAACTTCTTCAGTAACGTTATTTAAACGAGTTTCTAAACCCGCAACGATATCTTCCAAATCACTCACCTCTAAAGGTAATTCACCGCGAACGGTACGTAAACGATCGATTTTAGAATCGATTAATTGTAATTCGTAAAGTGAACGTAATTTGCCTTCTACAGAAGCGTCAATCTTTTCTTTAATTTTTGCGCACATAGTTAAAAATAATTTACCGGGTTGGTATTTACTTTCGATAAATAGGTTGCAAATGTAGTAAATTTTTTCTGAATAAATTCATAAAAAATCTCCGGCGTAAACTGCTCATTTTCAAAGTGTCCGGTATCTACAATTAAAATGTTGCTTTCTGCATCAAAAAACTCGTGATATTTAATATCTGCACTTATGTAAGCATCTGAATTTGAATTAATTGCGTTTTTAATAAGAAAACTTCCACTTCCTCCGCAAAAAGCCACTTTCTTTATAGGCTTGTTTAGCAGCGAAGTATGTTTTAGAACCCTGCAATTAAAAGCAATTTTCACCTTTGTTAAAAATTCCTTTTCGGAAAGAGGTTTTTCAAATTCACCAACCATTCCGCTTCCTATGTTTTGATACACATTATCGAGTGGGTATACATCAAAAGCCACTTCTTCATAGGGGTGCGAGGCCAAAAGGTTTTTTAGTAATTCAGATTCCTTGTGGCCCTCAAAAATCACCTCAATCCGCACTTCATTTTCTTTGGACAACTCTCCTTTTTGACCGATAAAAGGATTTGAATTTTCGTTGCCCTTGAAAGTTCCTGTTCCTTCCAAATTGAAACTACAACTGTCGTAATTGCCGATATTACCCGCACCCGCTGCAAATAAGCTTTCGCGTACCGCATCGGCATGAGTGATCGGAACGTAAGTCACTAATTTTTTTAATAACCCTTTTTTAGGAGCTAAAATTTTAAGATTTATCAAGCCCAGTTTCGAAGCAATTTTAGCATTTACTCCGTTTTTCACATTGTCTAAGTTTGTGTGAGCTGCATAAATCGAAACATTATTTTGAATGGCTGTTATAACCGTACGTTCAACGTAATTACTGCCCGTCAGCTTTTTTAAACCACCAAAAATTATAGGATGATGTGCAATAATTAAGTTACATTTTAGTTTGATGGCTTCTTCAATAACATCTTCCGTACAATCGAGACTCAATAAAACGCCGGTGATTTCGGTATTCGCATTTCCAACCAATAGTCCGCAATTATCATAACTCTCTTGATAAACACGCGGCGCAAATTTTTCCAATTCGGAAGTAAGCTCTTTAATTTTCATAGGCAAATGAACAAAAAACGGGTTGAATATTCAACCCGTTTACAAAATAGTTTCTGTTTATTAATTACCAGTTTTTGTATTCTGCTCCTGTTTTCTTGATAATGGCTTTGATTGCGCCTGCCCAATAGTTACGCATGCCAATTCCAACTGCTTTACCTTCCATCTTATTTACTAATAAAACTTTTTTAGTGGCAATATCAAAGAAGGTAACATATACTGTAGCTATTTGTAAACCTTTATCAAAATTCTCAACGATAAAAGAAAAACCAACGCCTTCCTTTTTGTTTTTAGAGCTGTACTTTTTTACCATGGCATCAATTTCCTTCGCTTCAATTTTACCGGGATTTACATCCATGCATTTGTTCACATCAATTTTAGAGTTTAGTTCATTAACACTGGCAATGTCCAAATAGACACTTTCTTTATTCATGGCTTTTCTGAAATCAAAGTTTTGTGGTTCGGCAACAACCAATGAGTTCCATCCCGGAATCCATTTGTTTTTCATGTCTGTACCGTTTGCCGGCATTGCACCCATGCCTTGGTCAAATTGACCCACAAATGTTGCTTTTGTGAAATCCAGTCCAAACCAAACTAATTCTGTAC
>CAYQDP010000133.1:0-7235 GCA_964416235.1 uncultured Flavobacteriaceae bacterium
AGCCTGTCCTTGTAAAACTTTATCAATAATTTTATCTCGATCAACGGCATAGTTAAATGCTTGACGAACTTTTGCATTATTGAACGGAGCCTTATTGATATTAAATACATAATACTGGCTCACCATTTCTGAGCTTCTTTCAAGAATAAATGCAGGTGGGCGATTTTCAAAATCCTTAATATTTTCCTCTACAATCATACGTACACTATTCGAAGGAATTGTTCCTATGTATTCACACTTACCCTCTTTAAACGCAGTTAAACCTTCTTCAGTTGAGTTAAGAATATTGATGATTACGCTGTCTAAATACGGAAGAGAATTTCCTTTTTCATCTTTACCGTAATAATTTTCGTTACGCGTTAAAACAATGTGCTTTGGATTTGAATATTTAGTATTGTAAACGAAAGGCCCTGCACCAACTTTCAAATTTTCGTAATTTACTTTGTATGCGTCCTCACTAATAATTGAAGTCACAGGATTTGCAAGGATTTGTAAGAAAATACCTGAAGCATTATTGAGTGTAATGCTGAAAGTATATTTATCTATCAACTTAAACCCTTTAAGTTCAGCCTTTTGTCCTTTTGAAGTAGCCTCAAAATACTCATTCGCACCTAAAACTCGATCTTTACAAACAGTAGCAAAATGCATGTTACTCGGACGATCTGTACATAATAGTTCAAACGTGAATTTCACGTCATTAGCCGTAACTTCAGACCCTTTACCATTCTCGTTTTCAGGGTTTTGAAAGAAAACTCCTTTGCGTAAATGAAAGGTAATAGTTTTGCCGTCTTCAGATATATCCCATTTTTCTGCTAAACCAGGAATTGGCTCCAATGTTTTAGGGTTTAAACGCACTAAGCCCTCGTGAATCTGACCCGCTACTAATCCTTCTATATAATTGGTTGTTGCCTGAGGAAAAATACTTTTAGGCAAAGTAACCTCGGAAATCCTCAAAAAACCCCCGCTTCCCTCTGATCTTTGTCCATTACCGTCTTCTTTTTGTCCGCCACATGCCGCTAACACCACCGAGAAGGCAATAATTTGGCTGTATTTCAATAGGATATTCATAAAATAAAAATATTTGCAAAACTACCTAAATATAAAGCAATTTTCAAAATCAGACAAATCCGTATTTTTTTTGAAATTTATTTTGTTATTTTAAAATATCGTTTTAATATTGCAACGCCGTTAATGCGGGCATTTTTAGATTTTGTCGATGAAAAAAATATTTCTATACGTTTTTGCGCTTGGGTCGTTTTCCTATAACGCCTTTTCTCAAGGTGGCGTTATCATCTTAGAAGGTAACTATCAGGGTAAGAACCTTTACGTTCAAAACCCTTACGGTAGTGGCGGTGTTGGTTTCTGCGTATCTGAGGTATTAGTAAATGGAAACATTACTACTGACGAGACAAACTCTAGCGCATTTGAAATTGATTTCAAACCTCACAAATTAACGATTGGTGAGAAAGTTGAAATTAAGATTAAACACAAAGAAGACTGTAAGCCAAAAGTGTTAAACCCTGAGGTTTTAAAGCCAAAGAGTACTTTCGAGGTTATCAGCATGAGTGTTGACAAAGATGGTACAGTAAAATGGGAAACTAAATCAGAAACCGGAAAGTTACCTTTCGCTGTTGAGCAGTTCCGATGGAATAAATGGGTAAAAGTTGGTGAGGTTGACGGTAATGGAACCCCTACCACCAATCCATATTCTTTCAAAGTACAACCGCATTCTGGAAAAAATCAAGTTCGTGTTCGTCAAACTGACTACAGCGGCCAGCCTCGCTTATCTAAGCCGGTTGATTTTATGTCTGATGTTCCTGAAATCAATTTTGCTCCATTAAAAGCTTCTAAAAACATCAACTTCTATACTTCAGGAGAAAAACCAATCGAGACCATGTACGAGATTTATGATCAGTATGGTAATATCGTGAAGAAAGGTTTTGGCTCTATCGTTGATGTGTCTAACCTTCCAAAAGGCGGTTATTTCTTAAACTTCGATAATAAAATGGGTGAATTCGTAAAGAAGTAATCCAAACAAAAATAAATATTGAGAAAGCCTCCTGTTTCGGAGGCTTTTTTGTTGCTATAAATCCCTAAATTTGCACCTATGTATAAAGTATCCATTAACGGGAAAAATGCCTTAAAAGCCGATATTAAGGCCAAAAACGGAATCATAAACGGAACACTTAACGATAAAAAAATTGAGGGGTCTATCATTGAAACTAATCCCGGTGAATTTCACCTCCTTTTCAATAATAAATCTTACAACTTCAATATTGTAAAAGCTGATTTCGCTGAGAAAAAATTAACCCTCAAAGTAAATGGTAAAAAGTTTAACGTAGATGTAAAAGATAAATTTGATGAATTACTACACAATCTCGGCATGGACAATGTTACTTCCAAAAAAGTAAACGATATAAAAGCGCCAATGCCCGGAATGGTTTTAAATATTTTGGTTGGTGAAGGTCAGGCTGTAAAAAAGGGAGATTCGCTATTAGTGCTCGAAGCGATGAAAATGGAAAATATTTTAAAGTCTCCTACTGATGGTGTTATCAAAAAAGTTGTTGCATCAAAAGGCACCGCCGTAGAAAAAAATCAATTATTAATTCAGTTTTAAGATGAGTAATAGTCGTCGTGATTTTTTTAAAAAAAGTGCTTTACTGGGATTAGCCGGTATTGCCACTAATTTAATTGGCGAAAAGAAATTAAAAACTCTTGACGAATTAGCGCTCATCAATGATACAACACACACATTACCTCCATTGCCTTACGCCTACAATGCACTCGAACCGTTTATAGATGCGCAAACCATGGAGATTCATCACAGCAAGCATCACAAAGCTTATGTAGATAAATTGAATGCTGCTTTAACTTCTTATAAAGGCGATACAAACTTACCCGCACTATTCTCGCAAATTTCAAAATTAGATGTGGCAATTCGTAATAATGGCGGCGGACATTATAATCACTCTCTCTTCTGGAACTTAATGCAACCTAATAGAGAGGGAAAAAAAATTATTGCCGAAGGAAAAATTGCGGAAGCTATCACAACACACTTTCAGTCATTCGAAAATTTTCAAAAAGAGTTTACTGAAAAAGCCACAAAAATTTTTGGAAGCGGATGGTGCTGGCTGATTGAACAAGACGGAAAATTAAAAATAACTAGTACTCCTAATCAAGATAATCCGCTTATGGATATTACTCCTGAAAAAGGAAAACCATTATTAGCGTTAGATGTTTGGGAACATGCCTACTATTTAAAACATCAAAATAAACGCGTCGATTACATCAACAGCTGGTGGAATGTTGTAAACTGGAATAAAGTAAACGAATTATATACTACTAAATAAATTTTATGTTACGTACTGCGACTTGCGGCGATCTTAGAATCACCGATGTGAATAAAGAAGTGACCTTGTGTGGCTGGGTTCAAAAAACACGCGACCTTGGCGGAATGACTTTTATTGACCTTCGCGATCGTTATGGTGTTACACAATTAACTTTTAATCCTGATTGGAATAAAACTTTATGCGAACAGGCTCGCACTGTGGGTCGTGAATTTGTATTGCAGATAAAAGGAATAGTTATTGAACGCGAAAGCAAAAACAGAAATAATCCTACCGGCGATATTGAAATTAAAGTTACCGAACTTAATATTTTAAATGCAGCCATTACTCCTCCATTCACCATCGAAGATGAAACGGATGGCGGTGATGAATTACGCATGAAATACCGTTACCTCGATTTACGTCGTAACATCGTTAGAAAAAACTTAGAGTTACGCCATCGCCTTGCAATTGAAACACGTAACTACTTAGATAAACAAAATTTCCTGGAAGTAGAAACTCCGGTACTTATTAAATCAACTCCTGAAGGTGCGCGTGATTTCGTTGTACCTAGTCGTGTACATAACGGATCCTTTTATGCTTTGCCGCAAAGTCCGCAAACATTTAAGCAATTGCTTATGGTAAGTGGCTTCGATCGTTATTACCAAATCGTGAAATGTTTCCGTGATGAAGATTTGCGCGCAGACAGACAGCCTGAGTTTACACAAATAGACTGTGAAATGAGTTTTGTGGAGCAGGAAGATATTATTCAAACGTTTGAAGGTTTGGTAAAACATTTATTCAAAAGCGTGAAAGGTGTTGAGATTTCAGCCATGCCTCGCATGAGTTATGCTGACGCTATGAAATATTATGGCAATGATAAACCGGATACACGCTTTGAAATGAAGTTCGTGGAACTGAATGATGTTGTAAAAGGAAAAGATTTTAAAGTATTTAATGATGCTGAATTAGTTGTTGGCATTTGCGCCAAAGGAGCAGCTGATTATACTCGTAAACAATTAGACGAATTAACCGATTTCGTAAAACGTCCGCAAATTGGCGCTACCGGTTTAGTTTATGCGCGTTACAATAACGACGGAACTATTAAATCAAGTGTAGATAAATTTTACACAGAAGAAGATTTAAAAAATTGGGCGACTGCATTTAATGCACAGCCCGGCGATTTAATGTTAATCTTAGCCGGAAACGAAGAAAAAACACGCAAAGCATTAAGCGAACTTCGATTGGAAATGGGGAACCGCTTAGGTTTACGCGATAGAAATAAATTTTCCTGTTTATGGGTGATTGATTTTCCATTATTGGAATGGAATGAAAATGATTCTAATTTATTGGAATCATTACGCGGACGATGGGTTGCAAAACACCATCCGTTTACCTCACCAAAACCTGAAGATATTGCTTTACTAGACAGCAATCCGGGAGCCGTTAGAGCCAACGCATATGACATGGTAATTAATGGTGTAGAAGTGGGTGGTGGAAGTATCCGTATTTTCAGCAAAGATTTACAAGCCAAAATGTTTTCTGTACTTGGATTTAGTAAAGAGGAAGCTCAGAATCAATTTGGATTTTTAATGAATGCATTTGAGTTTGGTGCGCCTCCGCACGGTGGAATTGCATTTGGATTTGATCGTTTATGTTCTTTATTTGGCGGGGTTGATTCGATCCGCGACTTTATTGCCTTCCCAAAAAATAATGCAGGTAAAGATATGATGATTGAGAGTCCGAGTACTATTAGCGAAGAGCAATTAAAAGAATTAGGAATAAAATTAGCTTAAATATATTTCCATTCAATAAAAAAAGGCATCTCATATGAGATGCCTTTTTTTATTACATGAAGATTATACTACTCCTTAATTAACTTAGAAGATCTAATTAAGTTACCGGATTTATCTTTAATAGTTAAATAATAAACGCCAGCAGCTTCTCTTGTAATGTCTATGTTATTTTGGCTCTGTGCAACTTGACTTAAAATCAATTTGCCGCTTACATCATATACTTCAATGCTTCCTTCTAAGTTCTTTTCTGAACTAATTTCGAAGATACCATGACTTGGATTTGGCGTAATCAAAATATCATTTGCCCAAACAAAATTTTCATCCACGCCTAAAGTAATATCTTTTGATGGACCGGTCACTTTGTTAATTACCCATTGGTTTGGATCCAATGTTACACTGGTAACTGTACCAAGCATAGAGATGGTGTAGTTCTCTGTAGCATTTGAATGCATGACACGAACAGTAGTATCAGGATATCCTGTGCGCGCGAACTTATACTCCATTGGTGTAATAAATAAAGGCACTGATGAAGGCATCGATGTTGTTTGTACTGATTTTACGAATGCTTTTCCCGGCATAGAATTCCAGGTTACAGCAAATGTTGGGTAACCTTGTCCGTAATACCACTGATTAAAAAACTGCGTGAAATTCATTCCGGTGAATGTTTGTGCGTAGTTCTTAAAATCTACTGTAGATGCTACAGAGTTTTTATAAGTATTTTGAAAGCCACGTAACATTGGGAACCAAACAGAGTCATTGTTTACTTCAAACTGTAAAGTGCGTACGATGGCGCCTCCTTTATCATAAGTTAATCGTCCGCTAAAAATACGATTGGTATTCATAGTATCAGAATTAGTAAAATAAACACTTCCGCCGGCTTGTGTCATTACGTTGTTGTGTGCTGAGTTTAAGTTTGGAATAAAGTTTACAGGATCTAAATATTGTGCAACAACATGTTCTGAATAAGAAGCAAAGCCTTCATTAATCCAAATATCTCCCCAACTTTTACAAGTTACATTATCTCCCCACCATTGATGACCTAATTCGTGTGCGTCAATGTAAAAATCGAAAAAACCTAAACTGGTCATAGTTTGATGTTCCATTCCGCCTCCAAATGGAGCCATGCAATGGCCGTATTTTTCCTTATAGAAAGGATACATTCCATACACATTACAAAGCAAGTTCATCGTTTGAGGCATTTTATCCAAATCTACTTTTTGACCCGATATCCAACTAGCGTTGTTTATGGCGCCGTCATAAATATAATTTTGAATTAAAATGGAGTCGCCGGCTAAATATAAAGGCTTTGCGTAAATATTGTATTCCTTATATTTGGCAACAGCTACTGAAATCAAGTAATAATCAATCTTAGTTTTCGACTTCCACTCGTAGCGCTTTTTATTTCCAACCGTTACTACATTCTTCAATATTCCATTAGAACCAACTTTGTTTGTTGAATCCGTAGTAATAAAAACCCAACTCGAATCAATTTTATCTGTCAGTTCTTGTTTACATGGCCACCAATGATAGGCTACAAAACTTTCACTTAAACTCCAGGTAGCTTGATTGCCCCAGCTTCCTGATGTTCCGGTACTGTAACCGCTTCCAATTGCCGAACCTCCGGTTGGAGCTGTACCCTTATAATAAACCACTGAGGTAAATGTTTGTCCGCTCGTTAAAGTAGATGCCGTTTTCACTTTCACAATACTATCCTTACGAACAAATGAACGTTTAGCGCCATTAATGTAAATTGAATCGATGGTGAATGCTTGATGCAATAAGCAGGCGAACGTATCGAGTGTTGCTAACGTAACTGTTTGAACACTTTTCACATTTCCATTAATGTATTTTGTGTTTCGTTCGCAATTTAAATTCAAGTGAACAAACTTCACATCATAGGCGCGTTCGTGTGAAATCCAAGCTGTAGGCGCGCTCGCTTTTTGTGCGTTTTGAATTGCTAATTGATGATTGAGTGATTTTATTTTGCCTTCGGCGCAATAATGTGTTTTTTGAGCCATTGCAGAAACGCCTGCAAATAAGGCTAAAGAAAGTAAAAGCTTTTTCATGTTTGTATTAAGGATTATAAAGATATCATTCAGAACAGGAAAAGCAA
>CAYQDP010000134.1:0-7211 GCA_964416235.1 uncultured Flavobacteriaceae bacterium
AAACAAGGTGCGTAACACATCAGGCGCGCGCTTAGACGCGACTTTAATTATCTTTTCCGCAATTCTTCCATTTCCATTGCCTAAAGTTCCTCCACCTAATAAAACCTGAACTGCAGGAATCACATTTGTTCCCACTTTAAAAGAAGATCCATGAAATCCGATTTGCGCCAACCCGTGTTGTCCGCATGAATTCATACAACCGCTGATTTTTATTTTGATGTCATGATTATAAATGAGTTCAGGGTATTCTTCGTAAATTACCTTTTCCAACTCCACTGAAATATTCGTGCTGTTGGAGATGGCGAGATTACACGTGTCTGTACCCGGGCAAGCTGTTATATCGCCAACGGAATCAAAACCCGGCGTAGCGAGATTTAATTTTTTAAGTTCTGCGTACAAAAAAGGTAATTCCTCTTTGGATACGAACTTCAACAAAAAACCTTGATTAATCGTAATACGAAAATCTTGACTTAATGCATAGGTATCAATAATGGCCGCCAGCTCACGTGCATTAGCAGAAGAAATATTTCCAAGTAGAACTTTTATGTAAACACCGAAATAGCCGTTTTGCTTTTGTGCGAACGTATTAGTGCGCAACCATTGGTTATATTTAAATTCATCTATAGCAGGACTTACACTCGGCAATTTGTTTTTAAACTGTAGAATGGTTTCTGATTGTGTTTTATCAATGGCATACACTTTATTCAGAACTGCGTTTTCCTCTTCCTTCACTAAATTCAAGAAAGCCTCTATTCCGATTTTATTAATTAAATATTTTAGTCTGGCCTTGTGACGGCTTACTCTTTCTCCGTGACGATCAAACACACGCACTACAGCTTCAACAAAAGGAATTAAATAATCCTCATGTAAAAAATCATGCGCGGTTTGCGCCACAAAAGGTTGTGCGCCCAATCCGCCACCAACCAAAACCTTAAATCCCCTTTGCTTTTTTGCATTTAACTTTGGAATGAATCCTAGGTCATGTATATAGGTTACCGCTGTATCCTTCTCATTATTGGAAAATGCAATCTTAATTTTTCTGCCGAGTTCCTGTCCGAATGGCTTACGCAGAAAATAACTGAACACGGCATGCGCATAAGGAGAAACATCAAACAATTCATTCGGATCAATACCGGCTTCGGCGGAAGCAGTTACGTTTCTTACTGTATTGCCGCATGCTTCACGCAAAGTGATTTCATCTTGTTCAAGCTTAGCCCACAGCTCCGGTGTTTTATCTAAACTTACGTGGTGGATTTGAATATCTTGTCGCGTCGTTAAATGTAAGTTGCCATTAGAATATTCGTCGCTGATGGCGGCGATGCGGCGAAGCTGTTTGGTTGATATTTTACCAAACGGCAATTTAATGCGGATCATTTGCACGCCCTGCTGACGCTGTCCGTATACTCCGCGCGCCAGACGGAGGCTTCTGAATTTTTCTTCATGAATTTTTCCCTCCCTGAACTCACGTATTTTTTTATCGAGTTCGATTATATCTTTTTCAACCAGAGCTTTGCCGCTGTGATTGACTAATTCTAATTCTGTTCTGAAACTTTGCATTTTGTTACTCTAAATTGTTTAAAATAAAAAACCCTTCTCGTTTTAGGCGGAAGGGTTTTAATTACCAAATAAACACTAAATACGTTTTACTTCCGCTTAAATAACATCCACATCTTGCAACACATCATGTTGTAAGAGATTGGTAGTATATGTAAGCGTTTGTTTTTCATTTTAACGACACAAAGTAAAATCAATTTTTTTTAGCCTGCAAGAAAAAACCCGATTATTTTCTATTCTCCTATCGGAGTAATAGGATATAAGGGACTGGAAAGTCTGATTTTACAGCAATCCATACTTTTTCATGAGCTTCTTTTCGCGTTTTAAAATATCTGACAAACTCGTTTTGGAAAGGATTTTTATGCTGGCCTCACGTACTTCCAACACCACATCGCGCAAGCCGCAAGTCTCCTCATCCTTACATTCTTCGCATCTCTCATAAAAATTTAAACTCACACAAGGTAATAACGCAATTGGTCCGCCCGTTGAGCGAATGATTGTACTCAGCATAACTTCCTCCGGGTGTTTTGTAAGATAGTATCCCCCCGTAGGGCCCATTTTACTTTTTACAATTCCCTGATGGCGTAACTCCAATAAAATTGCTTCCAGAAATTTGCGGGGGATTTTTTCAGTCTCCGCAATTTCTGAAATAGCAAGCGGCTTTAATCCGTTATAATTCTGCGCTAAAGCCAACAAGGCTTTGATAGCGTATTTTGATTTCTTAGGTAACATATATTCTGAATACCCAAATATACTACTTATTAGGTAGGATATAAAATCAGTTGAATTTTTTTAATCCCACTCTTATACCAACGTTAGCGGTTACCAAAGGATTGCTTCGGCTATCCATGAACATTTTATTAATCACTACGTTTGCACTGGGATAAAACACGCTGAAGAATCCTTTTTTCGCAAAAGGTTTAAAGTTGTATCCTACTTCAAAACCTAATCCGCTCCGGTGAAAAATATTTCTTTCCATTCCCATCACTGATTCAACCGGATGATGCATGTAGGTATGATGCCCTACCTCATGATGATGCGCAAAGCCTCCTCCTACAAACAAACCAAAGTCAAAATTATAGCGATAATGAATGTTAATGGGTCCGCTTATTTCCATGTTGCGAAAATTATACACCTCACGAACACGTATATCGATGCTGCTATTTTTATTTAAGAACACTCCAATGGCTCCGCCAACACCCGCAACAACATCGGATTGCTGCATGCCCCCGCTTAATGTTCCCTCTAAATAAATTTTATGATTGTTGTTTTGAGCCTTAACGGTTTGCACAATTATCATTGTACATAACACGATACTTCTTGTGGTTTTCATAGATGTATGGTTTTAGAAGTAGACGTGTTTTCATAGCTGTTGAGCCTTTCTTATTTAACTATACGGTTGCAAATTATAAATGGTTGGGTGATGAATATAAAAAACGTTAATTTGCATAAAACTATTTTTATGTCAGTAATACTTCCGGTGAATGGTATCAGTCCGATAATGGGCTTTAATTGTTTTGTAGCTCCAAACGCCACCATTGTTGGTGATGTTGTTATGGGCGACGATTGCAGTGTTTGGTTTAATGCCGTTGTGCGTGGCGACGTGAACAGCATTAGAATTGGTAATAAGGTAAACATTCAGGATGGTGCCGTTTTACACTGTACTTATCAAAAAACAAAAGTTCACTTAGGTAATAACGTTTCCATTGGACACAATGCCATTGTACACGGTTGTACGGTTCATGATAATGTATTAATAGGAATGGGCGCTATAGTTATGGATAATTGTGAGATTGGAAGTAACACCATTATTGCGGCCGGTGCAGTTGTGACTGAAGGAACGAAAGTTCCGAGTGGTTGCATCTTTGCGGGAGTGCCTGCCAAAAAAGTAAAAGATATTTCAGAAGAATTAATAAGCGGTGAAATAGACAGAATTGCCAACAACTATTTAATGTATAGCAGCTGGTTCAAATAATTTACAACTGTAAATGTTCTGATTTTATTTCCTTACCAAAAAAGCGTGATGCCTGCTCGTCAAAATTATGCGGCATCTCCGTTGTAAAAAACTTTAAGCTTCCGCCCTTACTGCATTTGGCATCCATTTCCGGGTGACGTTTTAAATAATCTGCCAATCCTTTAGAAACAATTTCGCCTTGTGAAAGTATGGTGATGTGCTGTGGCAAATACTGTTTGATTTTATTCAACAGCAATGGATAATGTGTGCATCCTAAAATAACAGTATCGATTTTATCGGATTGATGCAAAAGATTCTTTATGTGTTGCTCCACAAAATAATTAGAGCCTTCATTATTAAACTCGTTATTCTCGATAAGTGGTACCCACATCGGACAAGCTTCCTGAAAAACTTTAACTTCCGGAAAGAATTTTTCTATTTCTATAGGATAAGAATTAGAAGTAACCGTACCGGTTGTACCCAAAACTCCCACATGTTTGGTTTTCGAAAAATTTCCTACTACTTCTGTTGTTGGACGTATAACGCCCAGCACCCTTCGGCTTGGATCAATGTTCGGTAAATCTTTTTGCTGAATGTTACGAAGCGCCTTTGCCGAAGCAGTATTACAAGCTAATATCACCAAATGACAACCCTTGGCAAATAAATGATTAACGCACTCCAAAGTATATTGATATACCGTTTCAAAACTACGTGTTCCATAAGGAGCGCGGGCATTATCGCCCAAGTATAAATAATCGTATTGCGGCAATTCCTTCACGATTTCCTTCATGATGGTTAATCCGCCATAACCCGAATCAAAAATACCGATTGGTGAATATGCTTTTTCTATACTCATTAAAATGAAACGTCTAAACAAATAATGAATTCGTAACGTTGATTTGTTTTGTAGTTTTTTTCTTTAAAGATAGCGTTTTCCGATTGCAAAATTCTTCCTTCTGCACTTAAAGCTACATTAGAAAACGGTTTATACTCTACTCCAAAGGTGGTTCCCATCACCTTTTCGCCAAATGAAATTATTCCCGTTAATGCACTATTCGGGTCCGACAAATACTCGCCACGCAAATACAATGATGACTTTTTAATGTATTGATACTTCAACACGGCTAGTCCACTATAAAACACAGCGTTCTTTGTCGTATCTTTTAAATCAGAATTTTCTTGCCAGCCATAATTGGCCTCCAATGCAATGCTTAACTTATTAAACTTCATGGTTGCATATAAATCATTATAAAAACGTCTTTGCTTCAAGCTAACTGTATCGGGCGTTTCGTCGCCGGTTATAAAATTATAGGTAATTGAAATTTTATCGTTGGGATCGTACATCGTTGAAAAACCAAACAGCTTATCCTTATTATAATCTACTAAAGTGTTGAAGCTGTTAAACGCGTTCAATTGTAGGGAGAGTTTTGAGTTTAAAACATACGTTAATTTGGCGCCCGAAAAATAATAGGGCTCATAATTATCCACCAGCGACATGCTGGTTGCAACATTCTCCCTGGGCTGTGTGCTTTCCACTCCAATATGCGATCGAAAAGCGCCGGCATCTAACCACAAGCCTTTCACAATGCGGAAACCCACATTCGCTTCTTGAATCATGTTTAGTTCTGAAGGCCATATAGCTTTGGGAATATCTCCAAAGTGCAATCCAAAATTTCCTCTCACATTCTTGCTGTTATACTTTAAGGAAATCATGGCCATGTTCAACCCGAATTCCTTATTGCGTGGAGCTACCGCCGGTGCCTGAACCATTCCATTTATGTTTGTCTCATCAGAATAATACGCGTAATAAGTTGAAACATACCCGCCAATTAACATTGTAGCTTCGTCAGATGTCTTTTTTGAAATTCCTGTTCCTCCAAAAAGCGCAGTAGAATCTCTTTGAATAGTTAATATAGATTTCTTTTGAAGTGTGTCTTGCGCTAAAAGCGTTCGTGTCAATATAAACACCATCACCAAAAAACACCAAACAGATGAACTTTTCATTACAACAAAACTAAGAATTTCTTTCGGTTTAAGGCGGGTAATTGTATTTTTGCATATGTTTAACAAGCAACTCGACCCGGAAGATTATTACCTTAGTCCTGAAGGTTATATAGTTTTTACTGAGAAATATCATCTTAAACGGGGTTATTGTTGCAAAAGCGGATGTAAACATTGTCCGTATGGTTACAATAAAAAAACAGGAAAGTTTGATAAAGACAAATCGAAAGATTAAAACATTAAGATAAGCTGTCATGGACATAAAAGATTTTCAAAATTTGGTTTTAAGCGGAATTCCTTCAGAGCTTCCTAAAATTAAACCTTATGAAACAAACATCAATCACGCACCAAAGCGAAAAGACATTTTAACGAGTGAGGAAAAAAAATTGGCAGTGCGTAATGCCTTACGTTATTTCGATGAAAAGCATCATTCTCTATTAGCAAAAGAATTTGCTGAAGAATTAAAAACTTACGGACGAATTTATATGTATCGCTTTCGTCCGGATTATAAAATTTACGCACGACCAATCAACGATTATCCGCACAAAAGCAAACAAGCTGCTGCCATCATGCACATGTTAAGCAACAACTTGGACTATGCCGTTGCACAACATCCGCACGAATTAATAACCTATGGAGGCAACGGTGCTGTATTTCAAAACTGGGCACAATACCTGTTAACAATGCAATATCTGGCTACTATGACCGATGAACAAACGCTCGTGCTATATAGTGGTCACCCGATGGGATTGTTTCCTTCGCATAAAGACGCACCACGTGTTGTTGTTACCAATGGTATGATGATTCCTAATTACAGCAAACCTGATGATTGGGAAAAATTTAATGCGCTTGGTGTTACGCAATATGGACAAATGACTGCAGGTTCATTTATGTATATTGGTCCGCAAGGTATCGTACACGGAACAACAATTACCGTAATGAATGCCGCAAGAAAAATTTCGAAATCAGAAGAAGACCGTAAAGGAAAATTATTTATTACGGCAGGACTTGGCGGAATGAGTGGCGCTCAACCAAAAGCAGCGCGCATTGCGGGATTGGTTTCAATCACTGCTGAAATAAATCCAAAGGCTACACACACACGTCATTCTCAGAAATGGGTTGACGAAGTCTTTGATGATTTGGATAAATTAATTCCTCGCGTTAAAAAGGCTGTTGAAGCAAAAGAAGCTGTTTCTATTGCTTACCAGGGAAATGTTGTTGACTTATGGGAGCGTATTGTTAAAGAAAACATCAAAGTTGATATCGGCTCCGATCAAACATCTTTGCATAATCCATGGGCGGGCGGTTATTATCCCGTAGGATTTTCATTAGAAGAAAGCAATAAAATGATGG
The DNA here is from genome assembly GCA_964416235.1 of uncultured Flavobacteriaceae bacterium. GTDB lineage: Bacteria > Bacteroidota > Bacteroidia > B-17B0 > Aurantibacillaceae > JAHEYG01. Next base: position 6,863 of record CAYQDP010000134.1, read on the forward strand.
CCGAAAATCCTGAACAATTTAAGAAAGAAGTTCAGAAAACATTGGTGCGTCATATCAATGCTGTAAACACACTCACCGCAAAAGGAATGTATTTCTTCGATTACGGTAATGCCTTCTTGTTAGAAGTATCACGTGCGGCTGGTGATGTATTTAAACCAAACAGCAAGGATTTCAAGTATAATTCATACGTGCAGGATATTTTAGGTCCGATGTGTTTTGATTATGGTTTCGGGCCATTCCGTTGGGTATGTACCAGTGCGAATGAAAATGATTTAAGAAAAACAGATGAGATCGCGCTTGCAGTTTTGGAAGACATGCATAAAACCGCTCCTGAAGAAATTAAACAACA